>JBJKPA010000241.1:0-8403 GCA_046706905.1 Gemmatimonadaceae bacterium | reverse complement strand
GCGGTACTGTTGGACGCGAAGGTCGAGGGCGCGCTGGGCGGAACGGGCACGACGCTCGCCTGGGGCCCGCTGGCCGCCGCGCTGGCCGCGCTCCGGGGCGGCCGGGCGAAGCTGGTGGTGGCCGGTGGGTTGACGCCGGAAAACGTGGCGGACGCGATCCGCGCGCTCGCGCCCGACGTGGTGGACGTATCGTCGGGCATCGAATCAACCGTGGGCATCAAGGATCCCGAGCGCATGCGCGCCTTTCGCGATGCGGTGCGGGCCGTCGAGGGAGCACGATGACAGTGGAGCAGGAAGCGGGCCGGTTCGGCGTCTTCGGCGGGCGGTACGTCCCCGAGACCCTGATTCCGGCGCTGGACGAGTTGGAGGCCGCCTTCGACGCGGCGATGGCCGACGCGGCGTTCCACGCCGAGTTGGACCGGCTGCTGGCCGACTACGTGGGGCGTCCGTCGCCGCTGAGCGAGGCACCGCGCTTTTCGGAGCAGGTGGGCGCGCGGGTGCTGCTCAAGCGCGAGGACCTGAACCACACCGGTGCCCACAAGATCAACAACACCGTGGGGCAGGCGCTGCTCGCCCTGCGGATGGGGAAGAAGCGGATCATCGCCGAGACGGGCGCGGGGCAGCACGGAGTGGCGACGGCCACGGTGTGCGCCCGGTTCGGACTCGAATGCGTGGTGTACATGGGCGAGGAGGACATGCGGCGGCAGGCACTCAACGTGTACCGCATGCGCCTGATGGGAGCGGAAGTGGTGCCGGTGTCGAGCGGCACGCGCACGCTGAAGGACGCGACCACCGAGGCGATCCGGGACTGGGTCACCACGGTGCGGACCAGTCATTACATCATCGGGTCGGTGGTGGGGCCGGCGCCGTATCCCCGCATGGTGCGCGATTTCCAGGCGGTGATCGGGCGCGAGGCGCGGCAGCAGGTGCTGGACCGCACGGGGCGCCTGCCGAAGACGGTCGTGGCCTGCGTGGGCGGCGGCTCGAACGCGATCGGGATCTTCCATGCGTTCGTGGGCGACGCCGACGTCGAGCTGGTGGGCGTGGAGGCGGCGGGCGAGGGACTGGAGACGGGGCGCCACTCGGCGTCGCTGGCCCGCGGCA
Source organism: Gemmatimonadaceae bacterium (assembly GCA_046706905.1). Lineage (GTDB taxonomy): Bacteria > Gemmatimonadota > Gemmatimonadetes > Gemmatimonadales > Gemmatimonadaceae > JAGWRI01. The sequence goes on along the minus strand of JBJKPA010000241.1, from coordinate 7,299 downwards.
CGCCGGGCGTGCTGCACGGCACGATGAGCTATCTGCTGCAGGACGCGGCGGGGCAGGTGCACCCGGCGCATTCGATCTCGGCGGGTCTCGACTATCCGGGCGTCGGCCCGGAGCACGCGTTCCTGAAGGATTCCGGCCGGGCAACGTACGAGGCGGTGACGGACGCGCAGGCGTTGCACGGCTTCGAAACGCTGGCCCAACTGGAGGGGGTGATCCCGGCGCTCGAATCGGCGCACGCGGTGGCCTGGATCGCGGCGCAGCGGGGGCGGTGGAACCCTGACGAACCGGTGCTCTTATGCGTCAGTGGACGGGGGGATAAGGATGTGGCGCAAGTGATGGAAATGGGTATCTTGGGGTCGTGACTGCGCCCCTAAAGCCGGACGAGACCGAACAGGCGGAGCTGCCTGAACTTCCGTTTCCCAGCGCTCCGGTGGAGGAGTTGCTGCGCTCGTTCATGAAGGCGCTGCGCGCCCACCAGCTGTACCTCCCCAACAACCCCATCTACAAGGCGTCGATCGACAACGTGCGGGCGGCCTTCGCCCCAGTGTGGGACCAGACCGACGAGCTGGTGTTCACGTTCAGCGAGACGGACGTGCTCTGGTTCGGCCATTCGGTGGTCCACGAGAGCACGAAGTCGGGCGACAGCCTGCCCTGGCTGTTCTACAAGGACGGGATCCGGGAGGTGACGCTCACCAAGGGGATCGAGCAGGAGGAGCTGCTCTCGCTGTTCTCCATCCTGCAGCGGGCGCGCAAGGCGACGCCGGACGAGGACGACCTGCTGGCCATGCTCTGGGAGCAGGACTTCGTGAACCTGCGGTACCGGTACCTCGACCTGGGGCTCGAGCCGGCGTCTCCGCTCGAGGACGGCGGTCCGCCGCCGGAGCCGATGTCGCCGGAAGAGGTGCGCCAGGCGAACGCCGGAGGCGGCGCCGAGGAGGAGACGGAGGAGTCGCGGCCCGGCGTGGTGAACCTCGCCGACTTCGACTCGACGCTCTATTTCCTGGACGACAAGGAGATCGAGTACCTGCAGGGCGAGATCGAGCGCGAATACGCGGCCGACCTGCGCCAGACGGTGGCGGCGACGCTGTTCGACATCTTCGAGGCGCAGACCGACGCGGCGATCCGCGCCGAGGCGTGCGACCTTATCGAAACGCTGATGCTCTACATGCTCGCGGCGGGCCATCTGCGCACGGTCGCCTACGTGCTGCGCGAGTCGCAGGTGGCGGCGGAGCGGGGCCGCGACGTGACGCCCGAGCAGCGCGAGCGGGTGGGGCAGATCCCGGCGCGCCTCAGCCAGCCCGAGCCGCTGGGCCAGCTGCTGCAGGCGCTGGACGAGGGCAGCGAGCTGCCGCCGCAGGACGAGCTGACGGAGCTGTTCGAGCAGCTCCGGCCGGCGGCGCTGGGGCCGATCTTCTCGTGGCTGGGCCGGCTGCAGAACCCGCGGCTCCGGCCGATGCTCGAGCAGGCCGCGGCGCGTCTCACCTCGGGCAACACCGCCGAGCTGGTGAAGCTGATCCAGTCGGACGACCGCGCGGTGGCCCTGGAGGCCGTGCGGCGGTGCGGCGCGCTCAAGATCCAGGCGGGCGTGGCGGCGATCGGACGCGTCATGGCGAACGCCGACGGCGAACTCCGGCTGGTGTGCGTGCAGGCGCTGGGCGAGATCGGCTCGGCCGGTGCGCTCCAGGCGCTCGAGCCGTGGGTCGCGAACGGCGACCGCGACACGCGGGTGGCCGCGGTGCGGCTGCTCGCCACGCGCGGCTACCGGCCGGTGCAGGCCCGGGTCGAAGCGATCGTGAAGGGGAAGGACATTCGGGACGCCGACCTCACCGAGCGCGTGGCGTTCTTCGAGGCCTACGGCACGCTGAGCGGCGACGGCGCGGTGCCGTTCCTGGACGGGATCCTGAACGGGAAGGGGTTCCTCGGGCGGCGCGACGATCCCGAGGTGCGGGCGTGCGCCGCGATGGCGCTGGGGCGCATCGGCAGCGACGTGGCGCACCAGGCGCTGCGCCGGGCCGTCTCGGAGAAGGACGTGGTCGTGCGCAACGCCGTGAACAAGGCCCTGCGCGGAGGCGGCGCGTGACGCCCGACGAATCCCGGACGACCCCGGCCGCCGGCACGCGGTCCACGGAGACGCTGGCCCGCGCCACCATGCAGGTCTCGATGTCCGACTCGGACAAGAGCGAGGACTCGTTCATCCGCCGGACGGGCCGCGAGTTCGTGCGCGACCTCTACGCGGCGCTGCGCGCGATGAAGCTCTACCCGGTGGAGAATGCCGCGGTGCAGAAGTCGCTGGCCGAGCTGACGGCCCGCGGCAAGGAACTGCTCGACGCGGAGTCCGAGTTGCAGATCCGGGCGTCGGGGGAGTTCATCTTCATCAACACCACGCGGCTGCGCATCGACCTCGACAATTACGCCAGCTTCAGCCACCTGCTGACGATCTTCCGGACCAACGGCGTGGGCTCGGTGCAGGTGCACGAGGGCGCCGCGACGAAGGACTGGATGATCTTCCTGTCGCTGCTCCAGGGCACGTCGCAGGACCCGATCGAGGACCGGCTGGACAAGCTGTCGGCCAAGCTCGAGGGCGCCGGCGTCTCGGCGCTCACGCTGGGCCCGCCCACGCAGCAGGCCAGCGGCGACACGGAGAAGGCCAAGGAGCGCGCCAAGCGCACCTATTCGCAGTCGGTGGTCGTGGCCAAGGATCTGATGACCTCGGTCCGGCTGGGCAAGAGCCCGAACATCAAGAAGATGAAGCGCGTGGTGCAGGGCATCGTGGACCAGATCCTGAACGAGGAGACGTCGCTCATCGGGCTCACCACGATCCGCGACTACGACGAATACACGTTCACGCACAGCGTCAACGTGTGCATCTTCGCGGTGGCCATCGGTAAACGCCTCGGCCTCAACAAGCTCCAGCTGTACGACCTCGGCATGGCGGCGCTGTTCCACGACATCGGCAAGCAGCGCGTGCCGCAGGAAGTGCTCAACAAGTCGGGCGGCCTCACCGACGACGAGTGGCGGCTGATCGCGGCCCACCCGTGGCTCGGCGTGCTGGCGCTGTTCCAGCTCCGCGGCCAGCAGGAGTTCCCGTACCGGTCCATGGTGGTGGCGATGGAGCACCACATGAAGACCGACCTCACCGGGTACCCGCGCCCGATCCGGCCGCGCAAGATGAGCATGTACAGCAAGATCGTCGCCGTGGCCGACGGCTTCGACGCCGCCACGTCGCGCCGCTCCTACCAGACCACGCCGATGAACCCGGCGCTGGTCATGCAGGAGATGCGCGACAATCCGCGGCGCGGCATGGACCCGGTGCTCGTGAAGGCGTTCGTGAACCTCACCGGGATTTATCCCGTGGGCACGCTCGTCGTGCTCGACACCTTCGAGCTGGGCATCGTGCACGCGGTGAATCCGCTGCAGGACATGCTCTCGCGCCCGATCCTTCGCGTGATCAGCGACGCGATGGGCAACCTGATCCACCCCGGCGAGATCATCGACCTCGCCGATCGTGACGACGCGGGGAACTTCCGCCGCACGATCATCAAGACCGAGAACCCGGAGCGTTACGGAATCCGTGTCGGCGACTATTTCGTCTGAGGCCATCGGCGCGCGCTTCGCCGCGCTCCGCGCCGCGGGGCGCAAGGCCCTCGTCCCCTACGTCACCGCCGGCCATCCCGATCCCGAGCAGTCGGTCGCACTCCTCCGGGGGCTCGCCGCCGGCGGCGCCGACGTACTCGAGGTCGGCGTCCCGTTCTCCGATCCGATGGCGGACGGTCCGGTGATCCAGGCCAGCTCGCAACGCGCGCTCGAGCACGGCGTCACCTTCGACACGGTGCTCGACATCGTGCGCCGCGCGCGGGTCGAAACGCCGATCGTACTGTTCAGCTATCTGAATCCGGTGCTGGCCGCCGGGCCCGACGCGCTCACGCGCGCCGCCGAGGCCGGCGTGCACGGCGTGCTGGTCACCGATCTGCCGGTCGGGGCCGACCCGGCGCGCGAGCGCTGGTTCGGCGAGAGCCCGCTGGCCTTCATCCGCCTGGTGGCCCCCACCACGCCCGCCGCGCGGATGCGCGAGATCGCCACGCACGGCAGCGGCTTCGTGTACCTGATCAGCCGGCTGGGGGTGACGGGGGTCCGCGCCGACATTCCGGCCGAGCTGCCCGAGACGGTGGCCCGCCTGCGCGGGGTCACGTCGCTGCCCATCTGCGTGGGGTTCGGCGTGGCCGGTCCGGCGCAGGCCCAGGCGGTGGCCCGGCTCGCCGACGGCGTCGTGGTGGGCAGCGCGATCGTGCGCGCGGCCGGCGAGAGCGTGGACGCGGCGGTGGAACTCACCCGGGCGCTGCGCGCCGCCATCGACTCGGTGTAGCATGGAGTTCTTCCTCCGGGTCTACGCGCGCACCGTGGGCACCCTGGGGATGCTCGGGCTGGCCGGCGCGCTCGCGCTCGACCACCGGTGGATGACGCAGCAGTGGGGGCTGGTGATCGTGGTGGCCGTGGCCGCGTTCATGCGCGTCTATCAGATTCCGCTCACGAAGTACGGCGCCCTGAACCTGCTCAGCGTCCCGGCCCTGGCCGGCGCGATCATCATCGGGCCCCCCGCCACGGCGCTCGCGATGTACGTCGGCGTGGCCTTCGCCGACCGGGTGCTGCTGCGCAAGCCGCTCGAGTCGGCCTGGATCAACGGCGGGCGCGAAGCGCTGGCCCTCCTGGCCGCCGTCGGCTTCTACGCCTGGGCCGCGCAGCTCACCGGGGCCACGGGGGCGAACCTCACCGCCGACAGCATCCCGCCCCTGGCGTTGTTCGTGATCATGTACTTCCTGCTCAGCCGGGCGCTGCTGTACTTCACGCTCATCTTCCGCGACAAGCTGCTCGAGGAGGAGAAGTCGCTGATCCTGCGCTACGAGGTGATCGGCTTCGGCGCGGGCGCGATCGCCGTGGCGATCATCGTGCTGGCCGTGGATCAGCTCGGCCAGGCGGGGTGGGCGGTCGTGGGGGTCGTGCTCGGACTGAGCGGGCTCCTGCTCAAGCGCATCCTCGAGGAGGCGGTGGCGGCCGAGGAGCTGAACAAGATCCTCGCCATGGAGCAGATCGTCTCGTCGGACGTCGGGCTGGGCGACGCCTTCCGGCGCATCGAGGCGCTCGCCCACCGCCTCGTGGACTGGCGCTCGTTCACCATCTTCCGCCTGGACAACGAGCAGCCGGAGCTGGTCTGGAGCCAGACCGGCGAGGGCGAGGGCGGCGTCGTGCCGGACCACGGGGCCACGCGGTGGCTGCGCCGCGAGGCGCTCGTCACCGGCCAGCCCATCGTCGTCGAGGACGCGCTGCACGACCAGCGCCTCGACGTCGTCCGCGAGGCGATCGAGAGCATCGCCATCATCCCGCTGCGGTTCGGCGACCGCAACGTCGGGCTCCTCGAGCTGGAGCACCACAAGCGCAACGCGTACACGCTCAAGGAAGTCGGGCTGATCCGCCGCTTCGCCAACCAGCTGGCCACCACGCTGCACATCCACAATCTGCGGCAGCCGCTGCTCGAGGCGATGACCCGCGTGAGCTCGCAGCTCGACACGCTGACCGACTCGGCGCGCGCGCTCCGCTCGGGCGGAGATACGGTGGCCAAGACGATCACCGACATGAGCCGCGGGGTGGTGGAGGAGAACGACCAGATCGACCGCAGCCTCGCCGCGACGACGTCGATGCACGAGGCCACGGCGGGCGTGGCCCGCGACGGCAACGTGGCCGCCGAGGCCAGCCAGCGGGCCACCGAGATCGCGGGCGAGCACCGCCTGACCATCGCCACGGCGATCGAGCGGCTGGTCAACGCCAAGGGGTTCGTGGGCGAGAGCGCCTCGCAGGTCGAGGCCCTCACCGAGGGCGCCCGGCGCATTACGGAATTCATATCGGTCATCCGGTCGCTGGCCGACCAGACCAACCTCCTCGCCCTGAACGCGGCCATCGAGGCGGCGCGGGCGGGCGAGCAGGGGCAGGGATTCGCCGTCGTCGCCGACGAGGTGCGCAAGCTCGCCGAGCAGAGCGCGCGCGCCGCCGACGACGCCAGCGACGTGCTGCTCGGCTTCGAGGAGCAGATGCGCCGCGTCGCGCTGCAGATCGGGCGCGGCCAGTCCATCGTGGCCGACGCCGAGTCGCTCTCCGAGTCGGCCCGGTCGGCGCTCGACCTCATCGTCACCGCCACCGCCGACGCGGCCGCCGCCGCCCAGCGCATCGCCCAGACCTCGCGCGACCAGGAGCTGGAGTTCGGCAAGCTGCGCGAGCGCGTGGCCCGCATCGCCGCCATCTCGCAACGCAACCGCGCCGGCGCCGAGGACGTGACCGCCTCGGCCAAGGACCAGGCCACCGCGCTGCGCGAGCTCGAGGGCGCGATCCAGGAGCTGCGCGACGTGGGCGGGTACCTGAGCGACCTCACCCACCGCATCACCAGCGTCGCATGACCGAACCGACGGTGCACGACCGCATCACGCTCAAGGGCATGGCGTTCCACGTCGTGGTCGGCATCCTGCCCCACGAACGCGAGCACCCCCAGCCGCTGGAGCTGGATCTCACCGCCTGGATCGCGCCCGGCCGCGCCGGGATCGTGGACTACCGGTTCCTGCACGACGCCGCCCGCCGCGCCGTGGGCGATTCCCCGCGCAAGTACCTCGAGGAGATCGCCGAGCGCGTGGCCGCCGCCGCGCTCGCCGTCGAGGGCGTGGAACGGGTGGACGTCTGCGTGCGCAAGCCGCACGTCCCCCTCGGCGCGCCCCTCGAGACCGTCGAGATCGCGATCCGCCGGCCCCTCGATGGGTGAGCTCGTCTACGTCGCGCTCGGCGCCAACCTCGGCGACCGCGCGCGATCGCTCGACCTCGCGCGGCGCGCCCTGCACGGGCTGCCCCACACGCGGGTCGTCGCCGAGACGCCGGTGGAGGAGACCGAGCCCTTCGGCCCCCCGGGACAGCCGCTATATCTGAATCAGATGATCGCCCTCGACACCACACTCGCGCCGCACGACCTGCTCGACCGGCTGCACGCCATCGAGCGCGACGCCGGGCGCACGCGCGACGTGCGCTGGGGCCCGCGCACGCTCGACCTCGACATCGTGACCTGCGGCGACCGCGCGATCGCCGACGACCGGCTCACCGTGCCGCACCCCGGGCTGCGCGACCGCGCCTTCTGGCAGCGGGAAGTGGCCGAGCTGGAGGCGGCGCTCCATGGGTGAGCCGGCGCTTGTGCTCCCGGCGTGGGCGGAGGTCACCGAGGCCCGGCGCGGCCACATCGCGCGCGTCACGGCCCTGCTCGAGACGTGGGCC
>JBJKPA010000240.1:0-2684 GCA_046706905.1 Gemmatimonadaceae bacterium | reverse complement strand
GCGGCGAGCAGGTGCTTGAGTCCCTTCCGCGGCTCGTCGAACCGCCCCACGAAGAGCAGCCGGAGCGGCCCCTCGGCCCGCGGGTCGAGGCAGGGACCCTCGGGTTTGTACGTGCCGCGCGGCGCCGCGAAGGCCGTCGGATCGATGCCGTTGGGCACGTTGTGGATCGGGCCGTCGAACACCCGCCGCGCGAAATCGGCGGCCGGCCGCGACACCGCGATGCCGAGGCTCAGCCGCCGCAGCGGGCGGGCCAGCGCCCGGCGCGCCATCCGGCCCAGGCTGCCCTCGGACTCGGCGAAGGTGTGGAACGTCCCGACCACCGGCACGCCGGCGGTGCGCACCGCGTAGCGGCCGGGCCCCGGGATCCACGGCTCGTGCACGTGGACCAGGTCGAACCGGCCGCGGCGCAGGTAGCGCCGGACCGCCGTCTTGGACACGAGCAGGCCCACGCGCGCCCGCGAGCCGTTGCCGCGCACCGGGACGACCCCCGGGAGGCTGTCGCAGCGGGCGGGCACGATGCCGCTGGCCGGACCCAGCACGTTCACATGGTGGCCGATCCGCCGCAGCGCATGGGCCAGCGTGATGATATGTCGATTGACGCCGCCGTCATATGAAAGATCGTATGGTGTGACGAGGCAGATGCGCATGTCGGCAGGGTTGAAGGCCGAACGATCGGGCGAACCGCTGGCGGTGAGCGATTCCCGTGGGTCGTAAGGTGCATCGTGCCGGCGCGCGGGCGCCGGGTCCTGGTTGGCTTCGCCAGCCCCAAAGTATACCCTCGGTGCGCCGGGGAGCAATCGGGTGGATGCCTCCGGGCCCAAACGCCGTGCAATGCATTGCAACATCTTGACTTTCCACGACACGTCCCCCCCCACTCCGGCTGTCAGCTACCTGACGTTTCCGGTGGCCCCGGGCGCCGCCGGCGCCCGGGCCCGGAACCGGGGGGCTCACGCCCCCGTCCCGGCCGGGGTAGCTTGGTCCGCTTATCCGAACCCCCGGGAGGGCCCCCCAATGCGTGACGTCGCGCCGTTCACCACCCACCGCCGCGGATTCCTCACCCGCCTCGCCGGCGCCGCCGGCCTCGCCGCCATCGCCCCCGCGCGGCTGTTCGCCCAGCCGGCCGCTTCCGCCGACGATCCGGCGCTCGAAGCCTGGTTCAACCGCATCAGGGGCACGCACCGCATCGTGTTCGACGCCCCGGCCGCGAACGGCGGGATGCCCGCGATCTGGCCGCGTGTTTACATGGACACGATGAACGCCACGTACGGGACCACCGCCGCCGACGACACGGCCGTCGTGATCTTCCGTCACGAGGGCGCGCCGGTCGCGCTCGACGACGCGATGTGGGCCAAATACGGATTCGGCGCCCAGCTCAACGTGGACGAGCACGGGAAGCCCGCCACGCGGAACGTCTACGCCGACATCACCAACCTGCCCCTCACGGGCATCGGCGTGAAGCCGCTGCTCGAGGCGGGCGTCCTGATCGGCGTCTGCAACGTCGCGCTCACCATGCTCGGCATGGCGATCGCCGGCAAGACGGGCGGCAACGCCGACGCGATCCACAAGGAGCTGGTCGCCCACGTCATCCCGGGGGTTCAGCTGGTGCCGTCGGGCGTGATGGCGGTGGGGCGCGCGCAGGAGAAGGGCTGCAACTACTGCTTCGCGGGGTGATGGGGCCGCATGCGCCGCTCCCGGACGCCCCACGGGAACCCGCCGTCCGCCTCGTAGCGCTTGAGCTTGCGATAAAGGGTGCGGCGATCGATGCCGAGCACCGCGGCCGCACGGCCGCGGTGCCCGCGCGTCTGTTCGAGCACCTCGCGGATCCGCTGCCGCTCGGTGGTCGCGAGCGCCAGATCGGGCTCCGCGGACTCCGCGACTGACCGCGCCCGCACGGGCGGAAGCATCGGGTCGGCCGGGTCGAAGTCGATCGTCCGGTCGCGCGCGATGACGGCCCGCTCGACGAAGTGCCGCAGCTGGCGCAGGTTCCCGGGCCATGCATACCCGCGCATCGCCTCGAGCGTCGCGCCCGGGAGTCCGGGCGCCGGGAGCCCGCTCCGCGCCGCCGCCCGCCCCAGGAAATGCGAAGCGAGCAGGGGGATGTCGTCGGCGCGCTCGCGCAGCGGCGGCACCGCGATCGGAAACGCGTTCAGGCGGTAGAAGAGATCCTCGCGGAACGCGCCGAGTGCGACCGCGGTGGACAGGTCGGCGTTGGTGGCGGCCACGAGACGCACGTCGATCGCCACGGCCCGCCGCGAATCGCCGCGGCAGATCGCCCCCTCCTGCACCACGCGCAGGAGGCGGAGCTGCAGGCCCCGCGGCATCGCGTCCACCTCGTCCAGGAAGAGCGTCCCGCCGCTCGCCTCTTCGATGGCGCCGGGGCGCGCCGGATCCGCCCCGCGTGCGCTCGCCCCGGAATCGCCGAACAGCACCGACTCGGCCGTCGATTCCGAGAGCGAGGCGCAGCTCACGGTGACGAAGGGCCGATGCGCCCGCGGAGAGAGCGCGTGCACCGCCCGCGCGACCAGCTCCTTGCCGGTGCCCGTCTCGCCGGTGATCAGGACGGGGGCGAGCGTCGGCGCCACGCGCTCCACCCGGTCCCACAACGCCGCCATGGCGCGCGACTCTCCGAGCATCACGCGCCGCACGTGGTCGCGCCCCGGGCGGGGCCCCGGCGAGGCGGCCGT
>JBJKPA010000239.1:0-5954 GCA_046706905.1 Gemmatimonadaceae bacterium | reverse complement strand
AGAATACGATCACGGTGGACGGATTGGCTCAGGGGACCGCGCAGATTCCACGCGATGCCATTCGCACCACAAGGGTCATCACGAATACGTACGACGTGGCCCGCGGCCAGTTCCTGGGCGGCCAGATCGCGTCCACGACGCGGCGCGGCACGGACCGCCTGACCGGTTCGTTCACCGTGACGGCGCGGGATCCGTCGCTCGCCGCCACGAGCGATGTGAGCTCGGCGTTCAACGGGTCGCAGACCAGCCGCCAGATCAGCGGGGGGCTCGGCGGGCCCATCGTCCGCAATCGCCTGTATGGCTTCGGCGCCGTCCAGGTGGACCTGCACAGCCAGCCGGTGGCGTCGCTGCTGTCCGCCGACTCGACCACCCTTGGACGGTTGGGCGTGGGCCCCGACTCGCTCGCCCGGTTCCTCGGCGCCGTCGCCGGCGACGGCCTGCCGCTGTCTCCAAGCGGGTTTCCCGGAACCCGCCACATGGACGGCGGCTCGGCACTCGTGCGCTTCGACCTGCAACTCAACGACGCCAACGATCTCGTCCTGCGCGGCGATTGGCACGACCGACAGCAGACCGGTGCCCGGGTGGAATGGCACGGCCTTCCGCAGAGCGAGGGCGAGGGCAGTGGCCGAGGTGGAGGCGCGATGATCGCGTTGACGTCGCAGTTCGGCAACTTCGTGAACGACGCCCGTCTGTACCGGGCCGCCGACTACTTCGATCAGAGCGGCTACTGGACTCTGCCGCGTGGCCTGGTGAACACGACCTCGGTCCTGCCGACGGGCCAGGTCGGCATCACGTCGCTCATGTTCGGGGGAAACAGCTCGCTCCCCCGGTGGGACCACTCCTCCATGTTCGAAGGCAGCGACGAGCTGTCCTGGGTCTCGCCCGACGCCTCGCACCGTGTGAAGCTGGGCATCCTCGTCGACGAGCAGTCGGCCTCGGCCAATGCGTCGAGCAACAAGTACGGCATGTTCTCCTACGCCTCGATCGGCGATCTGGCGGCGGATCACCCCAGCGCGTTCACCCGCACGCTGGCCACGCGGCCGCAGGCCACCGCCGGGAGCAACGGCGCCGTGTACCTGGGCGATGCGTGGCGCCCCACCGACGCCCTGGCCATCACGTACGGCGTGCGCGCCGAATGGGCCGCCTACGGGCGGGCGCCGGCGTACAACCCGGCCGTGGACTCGGCGTTCGGCCGGCGCACCGACCGGTATCCGTCGGAGTTTCAGGTGAGCCCCCGTTTCGGATTCTCGTATTCGGCGGGCGGAGACGCCGACCGGCCCGCGCTACGCCTCCGCGGCGGAGTGGGCGAGTTCCGAGGCAACACGCGGTCATGGCTGTTCGCCCTCGCCGCGGGACAGAACGGACTCGCGGGCGCCGAGCAACAACTGACCTGCATCGGCGCCTCGGTGCCCGTGCCCGACTGGTCGCAGTACCTGGCCGATCCCTCGTCGGTCCCCACGTCCTGCGTGGGGGGCGGAGGCGTGGTGTCGTCCGCGCTGCCCCGCGTGGCGGTGTTCGCTCCCGGCTACGGCGCCCCGCGGGCGTGGCGCGCGTCGCTGGGCGTTACCAAGCCCATTGGACGCGACTATAGCCTGGCCGTGGACGCGCTGTATGCGTATGGCTTCCACGAACAGGGCGTCACCGACCTCAATCTGAACACCACGCCCCGGTTCCGCCTGGCCAACGAGGACAACCGTCCGGTCTACGTGCCCGCCTCGACCATCGACCCGGGCACGGGCGCCACGTCGTCCAACGCGTCACGGCTCGTGCCCGGCTTCAGCAACGTGCTGCAGATCAACTCGGCGCTGCACTCCGATACGCGCCAGCTCGTGGTCTCGTTCGAGAAGCAGGCTGACATGGGGCTCTCATACAATCTGTCGTATACGTTCACGCGGTCGTATGACCAGTCGCAGGGCTTCGAAGGAGCGGAATACGATGAAAGCACCGCGGGCAATCCCAACCGGGCGGAGTGGTCGTGGAACGACGACGCGCGGGAACACCAGCTGTTGGCCATCGTGTCGTATCAGTTCAATCCCGCGCTGCAACTGACGTTCGTGGGCCATGCGCTCTCCGGCCGGCGGTTCACCCCGCGGGTGCGCGGAGACATCAACGGCGACGGCATTCAGAACGACCGGGCGTTCGTGTTCGATCCCGCCACCACGAGCGACACCGCGCTGGCGTCGGGCATGCGAGAGCTGCTCGCCACGGCCAGCCCGAGGACCCGCGCCTGTCTCGAGCGCCAGCTCGGGACCATCGCGGGCCGTAACAGCTGCACGTCGCCCTGGCGTACGACGTTCGACCTCCAGCTGAACTACTCGCCGGCGGCCTTCGGTCTCAAGCGGCGACTCGTACTCTCGGTGACCGCCGTCAACACCCTGGCGGGGCTGGACGCTGCCCTTCACGGCATGAACCACCTGCGCGGATGGGGACAGTACGCGCGCACCGACGAACATCTGCTGTTCGTCACCGGGTTCGACCCGCAGACGCAGCAGTTCCGGTACCAGGTGAATCAGCACTTCGGCTCGTCGTCGCTCAACCAGTCGCCCTTCCAGACCCCGTTCATGCTGCAGGTGCAGGCACGATTCGCGGTCGGCGAGCTGGGGCAGTGAGCGCGGCAGGCGGGGTGCCCCTCGGCCCCCCGACGTGCCGGTGTCAGAACCCGGTGCGGCGGTGGCGACGGGCTCGACCATGATCCCGTCGGCCCCGTCTACCTACTGTCGAAGTCAGTTGGGCCACGGTGCCGTAGACCGTCAGCGTCGGTGCCGAATACGGTGCCCGCGTCGTCGACTCAGACCGCGAGACAGGCGGCGCATCGGTGGTCGGGATTCGTTGCTCCGCGGGCTTGGGCGTCGGTTTCTTCATGGCCCCATATATGTAGGCCCGCTGGCTGTCGCTGCGGTGACGGCGAAAACGCGCGCCGGAGCGCGTGCGGAACACAGCACGCCCAGAGGGATCGCGACATTGCGCTGCGAGCCGTTTCCATTACGTGCGAGGACAGACCGCCCAACCCCGGCAACGACTGCGCCGCCAAACGGCGCGGCTATCATTGTGAAAGCCTTGTGCAGGGCGTGAGGACCTGTCATCGCGGGAACAGCCAGGCCGGACTACCCTCCATGCCATCCGCGTACTCCCCGGCGCGCTCCCTTTGAATCCCTCGAGCCGGGCGCCGCACGAACCTATGCCGGAGAAGCAGGCCTCCGCCTCCGTAAAGGTCCCGGGAGATATGACGAAAGAAGTATTGGGCCCGGCCGGCCGGTCACGCAACGGCGACGCCGGCCCGCCGACGCCCAACTTGGAAGCGGTGGGCATGCCCGGACGACGGAATCGGTGGCGCGCCGTGCGCGCGATATCAGCCGCCACATTCTTCGATCTGGGGTCGCTGTCCGGACGTTCCCATGCCTGAATCGGCTACCGAGGGCGCCCGCGGGGTCAAGGTCATGGTCCGGTTCCATAGTGCCCCCTCGCTCACCCTCGAGTACGGACCGGAGCTCCTGACGCGGCTGGACCGCCTCGAACGTCATGGGCTGGCCGGCAAGGCGCTCATCGACGAGTTGATCTCGCCCGATTGGGCCAGCCCGCCCACCGTGGTGGCCATCCACGGGGCTCGGCCCACCGGGCGGTACGTCCGGCGCATCATCCGGTACGGATGACGTCCGGTCGGCGGGTCATTCGCCCGCCGACGATCACATCGAGCCGCTGAGCAGCTTCGCCTTCGATGGAATCTGCGCTGCCATCTCGGCGGCGATCTTCGTGGCGGTCTCGACGACGGATGTCGCGGTGACCCCGGGCCCGCCCTTGAACCCGACGCTCAGCACGCCCACGGTCTTGCCGGCTGCATCGTGCAGGAGCACGGAGACGTCATATCCGGTGCCCTCCTTGCCCACGGACGGCTTGCCCGTTTTCAAGGGCACGATGTCGTCGGCCTCGCACTTCTCCCCGATGTCCGTCTTGTCCGATGACGCGATCCCGATGCACCCGCGGCGCGTGGTGGCGAGGATGCCGAGTTCGTCAACTTCGGGATGGGCGGCCGTTGCCCGATTCACCAGGATCTGTGCGAACGACGGAGTGCCGCGGCCTCCGTTGCCGCCCTGCCCCGACGCCGACGATGGCGCAAGTGCAACGATGGCGAGGGCCGCCAGAAGCGTGGCGCCCGGCGCGAGGGCGTTGAGAACTGCGCGAAACCGCATGGTGCCTCCGAGTGGGATGTGGGTGTGCGCCGAAGCCTCTCGACTCGGCGCCCGAGTGCAAGACTACACACCCCTGCCTTACAGCCCGGTGACGCCAACCCCTCAGCCGGACTCCTCGGCGCCCGCGTCGCCGATCCCGCACCGGTATCCGCTGCCCCGCTGCGTGTGGATGAGCTTGGGCTCGAAGCCCTCATCCACTTTCCGGCGCAGGCGCCGCACGAGCACTTCGAGCACGTTGGTGAACGGATCGTGATTCTCGTCCCACACGTGCGCGGTGATCGTGGCGCGATCGACGAACGCCCCCGCATGCTGCGTGAGGACCTCGAGCAGCGCGAATTCCTTGGCGGTGAGTTCGATGTCCCGTCCCGCGCGACGCACCCGCCGTGTGGCCAGGTCAACCGTGAGGTCGGCGACCTCGATCGGTTCCGAGGTTGGGGCCGGCCGCCGTCGGACGAGCGCGCGAACCCGGGCCGCGAGCTCCCGGAACGCAAAGGGCTTGGTCAGGTAGTCGTCGGCTCCCGCTTCCAGCCCGCCCACCCGGTCCTCGACCGCATCCCGGGCCGTCAGCATGAGGATGGGCGTGTGCACCCCACGCTCCCTCCACAACCGGCACAGGTCGATCCCCGAGCCGCCGGGCAGCATCAGATCGAGCACGATGACATTGAACGCGGCGATGAGTGGCCGCTGCCGCGCGTCGTCGAACGTCGCGGCCGTTGACACGTCGAACCGCAGCGTCCGGAATCCGCTCTGCAGCGCCCGCAGCAGCTCCGGGTCGTCTTCGACGATCAAGATGCGCATTCCCTCTCCAGTGACGATCGGGCCTGTCCTTGATCATCGCCGCACAAGCTGTCGGCACGATGACACACGTCGATTCGCGGCCATCGAGGTGTTCAATTCGCCCGACTTCGTCAACGAGCCGTTCCTTCCCCGGGCACCCAGGCTGGAAAGTGCGAACGGCTCATCCTGATCTGGTCCAGGTACTACCAACGGCAACCGTCGGGCGGTAAACGAAGGACGACGGCCGCCTCGTGGGAGCAGCCGTCGCTGTTGCGCCGAATTGCAGTCGGCAGACCTGCTGGGAGGTGTGCCGACAAGACCGTATGGCGATTCCATTGGAGACGCGTGTGCAATCGCTCCGAGAGTGACGGAGCTGGGGCGCCATTCCTCCAAGACCCAGCGTTGGTGCATCGCATGCGCCGAGATCGTCGCGCGTCGCATCGAGACGTAGGGCCGGCTGGAGCGGCCGGCGGGGACTCTGGATTGGGTCGGCGCGCAACGCGGGCGGGTGCCCGGAGTTGGCGGCGAGTCAGAATCCGCGGAGTCGCCGCGTCAGCATTCAGGCGGCGGCCGGCTCGGCCACGGCGCCGAGCCCGATGCCGCGAATGAGCCGGTCGAAACGCGCATGGAGCCGGAGCGGATCGAAGGCGGGACGTACGCCCACCCAGGCGAGGTCGGTGGCGCGGATCGCACGCGCGCGGTCCAGCGCGTCGAACGCGGCTTCGGTATCGCCCAACGCGGTGTGGAGCTGCGCGAGCAACACCGGCGAGACGTAATCCCGGGACGCGCGGGCCGCGAGGGCACCCGCGGTCGCCCGGGCCGCCGCCTCGTCGCCCGCCGCGGCCTGTGCGACGCCGAGCGTCGCGACGATTTCGGCCGTGTGTCCGACGAGGTCGACGGCGCGCCGAAGATGCTCGAGCGCGCGTTCGGGCTGTCTGGCCGCGATCGCCGCCTGACCGATGAAGAAGTGGGCCATGCCGAAATCCGCAT
>JBJKPA010000238.1:0-10224 GCA_046706905.1 Gemmatimonadaceae bacterium | reverse complement strand
CGCTCCGCCAGGCCGTACTCGACGCCAACCAGTCGCTGGACGCGCTGGGGCTCGCCCCGTTCACCTTCGGGAACGCGAGCGCGCTGGATCGCGCCGCGGGCCTCGTGGCGATCAAGCCGAGCGGGGTGCCGTACGCGAAGATGACGGCAGCCGACATCGTGGTCACCGATCTCGACGGGAAGGTGGTGGAGGGGAAACTGCGCCCGTCGTCGGACCTGGCGACGCACCTCGTGCTGTACCGGGCGTTCGCGGACATCGGCGGGATCGTGCACACGCATTCGCATTACGCCACGGTGTGGGCGCAGGCGCGGCGTGAGATCCCATGCTTCGGGACGACGCACGCCGACTACTTCCACGGTCCGGTGCCGGTGACGGCCGATCTCACGCCCGACGAGATCGCGGCGGATTACGAGGCGAACACCGGGCAGGCGATCGTGCGGCGGTTCGCGAAACTGGATCCGCTGGCGACGCCGGCGGTGCTGGTGGCGAGCCACGCGAGCTTCTGCTGGGCCCGCACGGTGGCCGACGCGGTGCACACGGCGGCGGTGCTGGAGGAGGTGGCGCGCATGGCGTACCACACGGTGACGCTCGAGGCGAACGCCGAGGCCATCGACGCGGAGCTGCACGACAAGCACTTCCTGCGCAAGCACGGGCCGGACGCGTATTACGGGCAGCGTTGATCGTCGCTTCCCGGCATCAAGAAGAAAGGATTTGAACTGCAGATGATCCGGACAACTGCCGGACGAGACGGGTACTACAACTACAACCGCAACTGCAAGGCTTGGGGGCTTCCGGGGGAGACTCGGTTCGCCAAGCGCACCGAATCTCCCCCTGAAGCCCCCTCATTCATGTCCGCATCGTCGGTCTCGTCCGGATCGTCTGCAGTTCATACCCCCTGTTCCTGATGCCCGCCTAGCGGGCCGAAGCGGCGATCTCGCGCAGCACCGGCAGTACCTCGCCCATCGCGATCGGCGCCGAGCCGGGCGTGCCCATCGCGAAATACAGCTCGCGCCACATCGCATAGAGCCGGTCGTACGTCGCCCGGGTGCTCGGGTCGGGCTTCACCTCGCGATACGGCGGGCAGAGCGCCTTCTGCGCCGCGCGCAGATCGGGGTAGATCCCCGCCGCCACGAACGCGAACAGCGCCGAGCCCAGGCTCGTGATCGGACGCTCGGGCACCAGCATCGGCTTGTTCATGACGTTGGCGTACACCTGATTGAGCACCGCATTCTTCTGGGGAATTCCTCCGGCCTGGATCACCCGCCCGATCGGCACCCCGTACTCCGCCATGCGCTCCAGGATCACCCTCGTATGGAACGCCGTGCCCTCGATCGCCGCGAACAGCTCGTCGGCCGCCGTGCTGTTCAGGTTCCAGCCCAGGGTCACGCCACCCAGCCGCGGATTCACCAGCACCGTGCGGTCGCCGTTGTCCCAGGTGAGCCGCAGCAGTCCCGTCTGCCCCGCGCGGTAGCCGCCGATCTGGCCCGACAGCTCGCGCACCGTGGTGTTGCTGCGCGTCGCCACGGCCTCGAACAGGTAGCCGCACGCCGAGAGCCCCGCCTCGATGCCGATGTAGCCGGGATGGATCGAGCCGCGCACCACGCCGCACAACCCGGGAATGCACGCCGTCTCCTTCGCGATCGCCATCACGCAGGTCGCGGTGCCGACCACGTTCACGACGTCGCCCTCGGCGATCCCGGCGCCCATCGCGTCCCAGTGCGCGTCGAAGGCACCGACCGGAATCGGAATCCCGGCGCGGAGACCGAGCGCGTTCGCCCAGTACTCGGACAGATGCCCGGCGATGTGATCGGAGGTGAGGTAGCGCCCACCGAGTTTCGCGCGCACGCCGGCGAGCAGCGGATCCACCTTCACCAGGAACTCCTCGCTGGGCAGTCCGCCCAGCTCGGCGTTCCACAGCCACTTGTGCCCCATGGCGCACACGCTGCGCGCGACCTGATCGGGGTCGGTCTCGCCGCACAGCACGGCGGCCACCATGTCGCAGTGCTCGAGTGCGGTGACGAACCTGCCGCGTTTGTCCGGATTGTGCCGCAGCCAGTGGAGCAGCTTGGCGAATCCCCACTCGGAGGAATAGACGCCGCCGCAGTAGTCGATCGCCGCGAGCTGCTCGCGGTGCGCCACCTCGGTGATGAGCGCGGCCTCGTCCTTGGCGCGGTGGTCGCACCACAGGTAGTAGTCGTCGAGCGGTTCGAGGCCCTTGCCGACGGGCACGACGGTGGAGCCCGTGGTGTCGAGGGCGATCGCCTTCACGTCGCGGCCCGATACGCCGGCCTCCGACAGCGCGAGGCGCGTGGCCTCGACGAAGGCGTCCATGTGCGCCTGGTGCGACTGCGTGGCGAAATCGGGATCGGCGCGGTTGCGGATCACCGCGTATTCGGAAACGCCGGCGCCGATCGGCCCGCGCTCGTGGTCCACGATCGAGACGCGCACGCTCTGCGTGCCGAAATCCACCCCCGCGACGACGGCCATGACCGCTACCCGTGGCGGAGCGTGTCCCACCCGAGGTAGCGGGTGGTGGCTTCGTGCAGCACGTCGGCCACGCTGGACAGGTTGGCCGCCACGTGGTGCTCGAAGCCGTGCTCGCAGATGTAGCGCAGCAGCCGCTGCAGCTCCGGGATCTCCACCACGCCGGCGCCGCCGAAGGTCTTGAGCGGATCCTTCGTGAACCGTCCCTCGCCCACGTAGCCGCGCATCCGGCCCGAGCGGTCGTCGGTGGAGAAGCGGGCGAAGGTCATCGGTCCCGCCTTCACGCGGCCGACCACGGTGCCGAAGGTATTCTCGGCGCCCACGGTGCCGGCGATGATCTCCTGGTAGTCCATGCGGAGATCCTCGAAGAACGCCTTGGGCAGATTGCTGCAGTGGAAGCAGACGGCCTTGTTGGGGTCGTCGCCGTAGTTGTTGTTCCAGTCGAGCAGCGCGCTCGGCGTCTGCGAGGCGAGGGAGAGCGCGTACATGCTCACCGTGCCGCACACGTCCACCTCGCAGGCGCTGGGCATGAGGTCGTTGCTCATCATGCTCATCAGCGTGCAGGGCACGACGCCGAAGAACTCCTCGAGCGACGTCCAGCATTGCACGGCGCTCACCGTGACGTCGGCCTCCTTCATCCAGCCGTCCACCACGGCGCCCAGCTTGGCCATGCGCAGCAGCGCGTCGTCGGGCACGCCGTCGGTGGAGACGTAGGCGTGCATCTGCGCGAGCTTGCGCTTGACCGCGCGGTCGGAGTCCTTGAGGCGAGTCACGCGGCCCAGGATCTCCGAGAGGTCGATCGGCTCCACGGCGATGCCCTGCGCCTCGAGGATCTTCTCGCTGTAGCGCACCGTCTTGAACGCCGCCGGCCGCGCGCCGATCGCCCCGATCCGTGCCGTGCGCAGCCCGTGCACCACGCGGCACACGCCGGCGAAGCGGCGCAGGTCCTTCCGGAAACTCTCGGCACCCGGCATCACCGTGTGCAGCGTCGTGAGCGAATACGGGATCCCGTACTGCGTGAGCACGTTGCACACCGACATCTTGCCGCAGAAGGCGTCGCGCCGGTTGTCGATGAGCATGCGCTTGGGGTCATCGGCCGCGGCGTGGATCAGCACGGGCACGTTCAGTCCGGCCATGCGCAGCGTCTCGGCCACGCCGCGCTCGTCGCCGAAGTTGGGCAGCGTCACGATCACGCCGGCGATGCGGTCGCGGTGCTTCCGGAAGAGGTCGGCGCAGGCCTTGGCCTCGTCGCGGCTCTCCACGGCGCCGTAGCGCGAGTCGCTCACGCCGAGGGCCACGACGTCGAACCCCTCCTCGCGCAGCACGCGGAGCATCTGGTCGCGTCCCTCGCGGGCGAGGTGCCCGGGAAAGAAGCCGCGGTTCCCGACGAGCAACCCGACGGTGAGGCGCTTTACGGGTTTCGCGGCGGCGGCGGGGGCCTTGGCGGCGGCCGCGGCGCGCTTCCTGGCGGCCTTGGCGGCGGATTTCCTGGTCTGAATCTGGGTCAGTGGCATCGTCGGCTCGGACGTTGAACGCGAGTAGAGATTACGAGTCGTACGCGGGCACGGGAAGATGCCCGCGCTCGCGTTGACACCCTCTGGGGCGAGCCGTAACGTTGCAGGCGTTTCCCCCGCCGGCCTTCACCGCAACGGACGTGTCGCCCGACCAACAATCCGCTCCGCCGTCCCCGCCCCCCGGCCGGTCCTGGGTCCGCACCCTCCTGTACTCGCCGCAGCTCGGCCTGCTCGCCGTGCTCCTCGCCCTCGGCGTCGTACTGACGCTCATGGCGGGCTCGCACGTGGATCCGTTGACCCACCAGACGGTCAACAACTTCCTGAACAAGTACACGCTGCTGCAGATGGCCACCGACGCGAGCGGCTTCGCGATCATGGGCGTCGGGGCGACGATCGTGATCATCGCCGGGGGCATCGACCTCTCGGTGGGCGCGATCTACGCGCTGTCGGGGGTGACGATGGCCATGGTGCTGCGTGCCGCGGGGCCGATGGGCACGGTGCCCACCGTGCTCGTCGGCCTCGGCACCTGCATCGTGGTGAGCCTGCTGTGCGGGCTCGCCAACGGGGCGATGGTGATCGGGCTGGGCGTACACTCGTTCATCATCACGCTGGGCACGATGTGGATCCTGCGCGGAATCGCCTTCGTGACCAGCCAGGCCCAGAGCATCCTCATTCCGAACGTGCTCACCAACGTGGTGCGCGCGCAGCTCGGGCTGGGCGAGGGGCTCTATCCGGTGCCGATGATGGTGATGTTCGTGGTCACCGCGCTGGGCGCGGTGTACCTGTCGCGCACCGTGATGGGCCGCCACGTGTTCGCCGTGGGCGGCAACCCCGAAGCGTCGCGCTACGCCGGCCTCAACGTGAAGCGCGTGACGCTGGGCGTGTTCGTGCTCTCGGGGCTGACGGCGGGGATCGCCGCGTTCCTGGGCGCCGGATTCTACGGGTCGTCCACGTCGTCGGATGCCAACGGATACGAGCTGTACGTCATCGCGTCGGCCGTCGTGGGTGGCGCGAGCCTGATGGGCGGCAAGGGCAGCGCGGTGAGCGCCATGCTCGGCGCGATGCTGATCGTCGTGATCCGCCAGGCGATCCGCACCCTGCATCTCGATCAGAATTACGAATGGATCATCGTCGGCACGGCGATGATCCTCGCCGTCGTCATCGACCAGAGCGGCACCAAGCTGCTGTCGCGCCGTCTGGCCGCCGGCCGCGCCGCGTCGCGGTCCACGTAGTCGTCCACTTCCGGAGTCACGATGTCGCGTCTTTCCCGTTCGCTCCGTTTCGCTCCCCTCGCCTCGCTCGCGCTCCTCGCCGCCGCGTGCGGCGGCTCGTCGAAACCCGCCGCCGGCGCCGGCACCACCGCGGCCGCGACCACGGGGCTGCCCAAGACGTTCACCATCGCGATGATCGCCAAGAGCAGCACCAACCCGGTGTTCCTCGCCGGCCGCATCGGCGCCGAGGCCGCGGCCGCCGAGCAGAGCAAGAAGCTGGGCATCAAGATCAGCATCGACTGGCTGACCCCGCCCACCGAGGACGCCCAGGTGCAGGCGCAGCGCGTGGCGCAGGCCGTGGACGCGGGCGACAACGCGATCCTGATGTCCACCAGCGACGCGAACACGGTCACCGACGCCATCAACACCGCCGTGGCCCGCGGCGTGCCGGTGATGATGTTCGACAGCGACGCCCCCAACTCCAAGCGCTTCTCGTTCTACGGCGGCGACGACATCGCGATCGGCGAACAGGTGATGCACGAGCTGGCCCTGCAGATGAACGGCAAGGGCAACGTCGCGATCCTGGCCGGCAACCAGAACGCGCCCAACCTGCAGAAGCGCGTGCAGGGAGTGAAGGAGGAGGCCGCGAAGTATCCCGGCATCCACATCCTCAACACCTTCTATCATAAGGAAACGCCGCAGGACGCCGCCGCCGAGGTGATGCGCGCCATGAACGCCTATCCCAACATCCAGGGGTGGGTGATGATCGGCGGATGGGCCCTGTGGACGAAGGCGCTGCTCACCACCCTCGATCCGTCCAAGGTGAAGGTCGCCTCGGTGGACGCGCTGCCGGCGTCGCTGCCGTACATCATGAAGGGCATCGCCCCCGTGCTGCTCGCGCAGCCCACGTACGACTGGGGCTACGTCTCGGTGAACACCATCGTGGACCACGTCCTGCTGCACAAGCAGGTCCCGGAGCACGTGCAGATGAACCTCATCCGCGTCACCAAGGCCAACATCGGTTCGTATGCGCGCCAGCTCGTGAAGTGGGGATTCACCGGCGTGGATTCGACGTACCTCAAGATGCCCGACTGACCGCCATGGCCGAGCCCGCCGTCCGCTTCTCCGGCATCACCAGGCGCTTTCCCGGCGTCGTCGCGCTGGACGACGTGTCGTTCGACGTCGCCGCCGGATCGTGCCACGCGGTGTGCGGGGAGAACGGGGCGGGGAAGAGCACCCTCGGCAAGATCCTGGCCGGCCTGCTCGAGCCCGACGACGGAACGATCGAGCTGTCCGGGCGCCCGGTGCGGTTCGCCAGTCCGCGCGACGCGCTGCAGGCCGGCGTCGCGATGGTCCATCAGGAACTGGCGCTGTGCGAGAACATGACGGTGGCCGAGAACCTGTGCCTGGGCGCGATCCCGGCGCGCCACACGTTCGTGTCGCGCCGGCGGATGCGCGACCGGGCGCGCGAGCTGCTGGACGCGGTCGGCGCGGACACCGACACGTCGCGCGCGATGAGCGGACTCACCGTGGCCGAGCAGCAGCGCGTGCAGATCGCCGCGGCGGTGGGCAGCGGGGCGCGCGTGATCGTGTTCGACGAGCCGACGAGCAGCCTGGCCGAGGGCGAGGCGCAGCAGCTCTACGAGCTGATCGGCCGGCTCACCGCGTCGGGCGTCACGGTGCTCTACGTGTCGCACCGGATGCACGAGATCTTCCGGCTCTGCGACGCCGTGACCGTGCTGCGCGACGGCAAGCACGTGGACACGCGTCCCATCGAAGGGCTGGACGAAGGCGCCGTGGTGCAGATGATGATCGGGCGCAAGCTGGACCAGTACTTTCCCTCGCACGTCGGGAGCGCGCCGGGCGAGGAGCTGCTCCGCGTCGAGGGGCTCACGCACCCCGACCGGTTCGAGGACGTCTCGTTCGCGGTGCACACCGGCGAGGTCGTGGGACTGGCCGGCCTGGTGGGGGCCGGTCGCTCCGAGATCGCGCAGGCGCTGTTCGGCCTCGACCCCGACGCGACCGGCACCGTGTACCTCGGCGGCGCGCCGGTGCGCGTCCGCTCGCCAAGGCACGCGATGGCGCTGGGGCTCGGCTTCGTGCCCGAGGACCGCAAGCGGCAGGGACTCGTGCTGTCGCTCCTCGCCCGCGAGAACACCACGCTGCCCACGCTGCACCGGCTGTCGCGGCACACGTGGATCGAGCGGCGCCGCGAGCGCCAGGTGGCCGAGCAGTTCTTCACCCGCCTCGGCGTGCGCCAGACGCTGATGGAGGCCGCGACGTCGGCGCTCTCGGGAGGCAACCAGCAGAAGCTGGTGCTCGCCAAGTGGCTGGCCGCCGAGAGCCGGATCCTGATCCTCGACGAGCCCACCCGCGGCGTGGACGTGGGCGCCAAGGCGGAGCTGCACGCGTGGATCGACCGCCTCGCGTCGAACGGCGTGGGCATCCTGCTCATCTCGAGCGAGCTGCCCGAGTTGCTGAACCTGTCCACGCGCATTCTCGTGCTGCGCGCCGGGCGCCTGATCGGCGAGGTGACGCGCGAGCAGGCGACGCAGGACCGGCTGCTGCGGCTGATGACCGGACTCGCAGGCACGGAGGCGGTGGCATGAGCGATTCGATGAGCCGGCGCGATGCGCTGAAGATCCTGGGGGCCGCGGGGGCGGGCGCGCTCCTTCCCGTCGGGGCCGGCGCGGATACCGGAACCTCGACCGCGGCCGCCGCGGCGCACACGGGCACGCCGGTGGAGATCCTGCCGCTCGTCTCGACGAGCGAGGTGTTCATCCCGCCGCGCGGGCGCGGGTACGACAAGTTCAGCTTCGACTTTCCCGAGCCGTCCGTGCCGTTCGCCGGGCTGCGGTTCGGCTTCCTGGTATTCACGCGCGAGAACGCCTACGGGCTGGATGCGTCGGCCATGCACGCCGACCTCGACGGCGACACGCTCACCGTGAACGCCTCCGGGCTCGTGTGGGCCGGCGGGCAGGAGAAGGCGAAGGGCTCGCTCGTCGCCAGGCTCCGGCGCGACGGCGACGTCGTGTCGGTGGACGTCACCGCCGAGATGGGGCAGCCGATCAAGACGGTGACGACGATCGTGCGCGGCGTGCCGCGCGGACGCATCTCGACCGGGTACAACTTCTTCGACCCGCGCGACAACGAGCTGCTGTTCGGCTATCCGTTCAGCGGCGGCGACCTGTTCGGCCCCGGCGGCGCGGGCGGGCTCGGCACCCCGCTCGCGCTCGTCGAGAAGGCCGAGGGGAACTACTTCTTCCTGCAGTCGCTCGACGACCAGGTCCGCACCAAGCGGTTCTACTTCCAGCCGGGGGAGAACGGCTACCGGGTGGAGGCGATCCACGAGGTGGAGGGGTGGCGCAACGAGTCGCGGGTCGCCGTGCCCACCTGGCGGTTCGGACACGCGACCGACGTGCAGGCGGTGATCCACGATCACTACGCGCACCTGGCGCGCGCCTATCACCTGCAGCCCTTCGACACGCGCCCCGACGTGCCCGACTGGCTGCGCGAGACGGCGCTCGTCCTCACGCTCCACGGGCAGCACTACACGGGCTACATCTTCAACGACTATGCGCACCAGCTCGAGATCCTGCGGTGGGTAGCCGCCCGGATGCCCGCGTCGCGCGTGCTGGTGTTCCTGTCGGCGTGGGACGGGCGCTACTACTGGGACTACCCCCTCTACCGTGCGTCGGACCGCATGGGCGGCACCGAGGGGTTCAAGAAACTCGTGAGCGAGGCGCAGCAGCTCGGCTTCCGGATGATGCCGATGTTCGGCACCAACGCGGCGAACAAGAAGCTCACGATGTGGCCGCGCATCGCCGACGCGCAGACCGCCAAGATCGATGGCGACGAGCTCGACCTCAACTGGGTCGACTGGGACAACGATCGGCACCAGGAAGGGTGGCTGGGCTACATGAACCTGGGCGTCGACTCGTGGCGCGAGTGGCTCGGTGGGCGGATCGCCGACTGCGTCGACCGGTACGGCGTGGACGCCTACTTCCTGGACATCGCGGGCGGATGGGTGAACAACCCGAAGGCCGACATGCACGCCGGGATCAAGCGGCTGGTGGGCGGCCTCCGGCAGCGCTATCCGCGGGTGCTCGCCTGCGGCGAGATGCACTACGACGGGCTGCTCGAGTTCGTCCCGTTGTACCAGTCGGGGGGCGGCGGCCTGTTCAAGGACGACATCCAGCGCTACGCGCGGTTCTTCCTGCACCTGAGCCACCCCGCCCCCGGGCGCGGCTCGAGCGGCGTGCACGAGTCGGGGTTCGGGCGGTTCGACCCCAAGACGCTGTCGCTCTCGCCCGACGCCATCCCCACGCTCAACATCGTGGATGATACGTTCACCAAGTACCGCGACGTGATGACGGCGATCATCAACGCCGCCAAGCAACGCGCCGGCATCTCATGAGGAGTCCGTCCATGGTTCGCTCCCCCGTTTCCACGCGGACGCTCGCGCTGGCCGCGATCCTACTCGCACAGGCAGGCTGCATGTCCAAGTCCAAACCCTCCGCGGCCCCGACGCAGACCGTGACCATCGCGGATTTCGGCACCCTGGCCAACGGCGATTCGGTGCACGCGTACACCCTCACGAACGCCGCCGGTGTCCAGGTACGGGTGCTCGACTACGGCGGGATCATCCAGTCGATCCGCACGCCGGACCGGGACGGCAAGTTCGCCGACATCGTGCTCGGCTTCGACACGCTCGAGAAGTACGTCAAGCTCTCACCGTACTTCGGCGCGATCATCGGGCGGTACGCCAACCGGATCGCGAAGGGAAGGTTCACGCTCGACGGCAAGCACTACACGCTGGCCATCAACAACGGGCCGAACGCCCTGCACGGCGGGCTCGTGGGATTCGACAAGGTCATGTGGCACGCCGAGTCGTTCCTCACCGATTCGAGCGCCGGGGTCGTCCTCACCCACACCAGCCCGGACGGCGACCAGGGCTACCCCGGCACGATGCAGGTGCGCGTGACCTACGCGCTGACCAACGGCAATCGGCTGGA
>JBJKPA010000237.1:0-2694 GCA_046706905.1 Gemmatimonadaceae bacterium | reverse complement strand
TGCGGAAGTACTCGATCATCGGGGGTCCTCGTGGAGAGGTGCGGCGGGACTGCGCGCTGACAATACCGCTCAGCGGGACCGGGCGCGAGGCTTCCAACCGTAACGCGCCAGCGACACCTTGCCCGCGGGCACAAAGATCACGCCCTCGCGCTCCAGGAGCTGCCGCTGGCGCACGCCGGCGCCCGGTCCGGCGCGCCGCGGGCTCACCCGGCCCTGGGCATTGATCACCCGGTGCCAGGGCACGAGCGTCCCGGCCTTCAAGGCCGCCATGGCGTAACCCACCTGCCGCGCGTGCCCGGGGAGCCCGGCCAGCCGAGCGACCTGCCCGTACGTGGCGACGCGGCCGCGCGGAATCTTCCGCACGACCGCGTAGATCTTTGCGTAGTTGCCCGCCCCGCTCACGCCGCGAGCTGGCTCGTGCAGTGCGGGCAGCGCGTGGCCGCGATGTCTATGGTGGACTTGCAGAAGTCGCAGGTCTTGGTCGTGGGCGGCCCCTCGGGGGCGGGGGCCTTCTTGATGAAGATCTTGCTGATCCGCCAGGCCACGAAGCCCACGATGAAGAAGTTGAGGATCGCGCTGGCCAGGTCGCCGAACTTGAAGTTGTGCCAGGTCCACTCCTGCCACGCCACCGACGGCGAGACGAGCTGCACGATGGGCAGGATGATGTCGTTCACGATGGCCTGCACCACGGTGTTCAACGCCGCGCCGACCACGACCGCGATGGCCAGGGCGATGGCGTTCTGCTTGATCAGGAAATCCTTGAACTCCTTCCACATGGGTGCCTCACGCGTGGGGGGAATCCAGCCGCATCGCCGCCGGCCCCGCGCCCGTGACGAAGGTCCGGGCGCCCGGGCCCGCGGCCGGGAATGCTTGACGATACCGCGCCAGCCATTCGTTGGCGAACGCCGGCGCGTTTGCCGCGCGCACCATGGCCCACACGCTGCCGCCGAACCCGGCGCCGAACGCCGACGCCGCCACCGCACCCAGGGCGCGCGCCTCGCGCTGCAGCCGGATCGTCTCGGGGATCTGGTTGCCCAGCCACCGCTCCACGTTCCGCTGCGATTCGTCCACCAGCTCGCCGAACCGCGACAGGTCCCCGCCGTCCAGCGCGTCGAACGCCCCGGGAATGATGCGCCGGCTCTCGTCGTTGAACTGCTCCATCCGGTCCACCAGCACCTGCGCCGGATACTCGGCGTGGTCGGCGTGGCGCAGCAGGTCGCGCAGCCGGTCGGCGGCGTCGGGGGCGCTCTCCAGCGCGTCGGCCAGCGAGCCGTCTTGGCGGCCGGTGGCCTCGTTCCAGATGCGCGTGACGACCTGCGTGGCCACCGAGGCGCGGTTGTAGGCGTCGCGCGCCGCCCCCGCCTTCTCGGCCACCACGCCGCTGTCGGCGATCACGAACGCGTGATCGGCGGGCATCGGTACGTCGCCCTCGGCGCGCACGGGGCAGAACGAATAGCGGGCCAGCCGCCCGGGACGGCAGCAGAGGATCGCCGTCTGGTCCTCGCTCCCGCCGAAGATCCCCACGCCGCGGTCGCCGGCCAGCGTGCCCAGGCTCTGTCCGTTCTCCACGCAGCCGAGGTACGAGGCGAGGTCCTGCCGGCCGTGGATCTCGCGGCGGTAGGCGTCGGTCTTATCGAAGGCGTTCACCGACGCCAGCGCGAGGTAGAGGCCCACGACGAGCGCGCTGGAGCTGCTCACCCCCGCGGCGACCGGGAGATCGCTGGCGAAGGCGATGTCGGCGCCGGTGCGGCACTCGGGGAAGTTGCGGGCCAGCCGCCGGGCCACCGTCATCGGGTAGTTGGACCAGTGGCCGAGCTGGGGCTCGAGGTCGGGGCTGAAGGGGAACTCCAGCGTCTCGCCCATCTGCGCGGCGGCCACGCGGATCGTGTGGTCGCGCCGCGGCGCGACCAGCAGGCAGACGCCCATCTCCACGGCGCAGAGCAGACTGCGGCCGCCGGCGTAGTCGGTGTGCTTGCCGAGCACCTCGATGCGTCCGGGCGAGAAGAAGGACGCGGCGGTCTCGGGCGCGACGCCGGCGGCGCCCAGCGCCGATTCGGCGGCGGCGAACAGCGGGCCCTTGGCCGCCGCCGCGTCCGCCTCCATCCCCGCGTCCATCAGTTTTTTTGCATAATTCGTCACGGATCGGCCTCCACGCCCGCCAGCCGCTGGCGCACGGCGGCGATGTCGGAGCGGCTCGACAGGTCGAGCACGCCGGCGGCCACGCGGACCACGGTGAACCGCTCGCCCATCTCGTCCATCGCGATGCGCACCGCGTCCTGCAGCTCCAGCTCGCCGCGCGCCGAGGGGGTCACGCGCCGGCAGGCGTCGTAGATCAACGAAGTGAAGACCCACGCGTTCATGCTCACCGGCGCGCGGTCGCCGAAGGCGCGGGCGGTGGCCTCGTCGGGTTTCTCGACGATGCGCTCCAGCGTGCCGTCGGGCCGCTCGGCGAGCAGCGCGTACCTGAGCACGCGCCCGGGGTCTATGTTGCTCTCGCGGATCAGCGCCTCGCGCTCGAAGCCGAGCACGCCCGAGCCTGGCACGGCGCACAGCGCGGCGAGGGCGGCGCTGGGGTAGTAGTTGTCGGAGTTGACCATCAGCACGCGGTCGCCGGCGGCGAACGCCTCGGCCGCGAGCAGCGCGTCGGCGGTGCCCCGCGGCAGGGCCTGCTCGGCGAACGCCACGCGCACGCGG
>JBJKPA010000236.1:0-4609 GCA_046706905.1 Gemmatimonadaceae bacterium | reverse complement strand
TCGCCAACGTGCGCGGCGACTCCGCGCTGGCCTGGCTCGAGGACGGACTGCCGCAGATCATCACCGAGAGCCTGGCGTCGGAGGCCGGCATCGAGACCGTGCCGCAGGTGCGCATCCGCGACGTGCTGCTGCGCCGCGGCACGCCGCACGGAGCGGCACTCACCGAAAGCGACGCCGCCGACGTGGCGCGCCGCGTGGGCGCGACATGGGCCGTGCGCGGCGGGCTCACCGGCGGGCGCGGCGTCTACGTGCTCGACCTCGACGTCCACGACGTGCGCACGGGAGCGGCGCTGCAGAGCTTCACGGTGATGTCCGCCGACCCGGTCCAGCTCGGACGACTGGCCGCGGCGCGTCTCCTCGACATCGCGAGCGCCTCGCCCTCGGGCGCGAGCGAGCCGCCGCGTTTCGCCGACGTCTCCACCACGCGCCCCGAGGCCTACCGGCACTACGTGCTGGGAATGAACGCCGCCGCCGAGCACCGCGGGAACGACGCGCTGCACGAGTTCGACGCCGCGATCGCCCTCGACTCCGGATTCATCGGCGCGATCCGGGCGCGCATCGGAATCGCCGAGTACGCCGGCAACCGGGCGCTCGTCGCGCGACTGGATTCGGTGATCGCGCGGAATCCGGACCGCGTCTCGCCGTGGGACCGTCGCACGAACGAGATCGACAGCGCCATGGAGAACGGCGCCGTGGACCGGTCGGAGGCGCTCGCCGCCCGTCTCGTGGCCGAGTATCCGCGCGACCCGCGTGCGTACGACGAGCGCGCCTCGGTCCTCATGATGCACGGCCGCTGGGCCGCCACCGACTCGGTGTACGAGCGGGAGCTGGCCCTGGACTCGCTGGCCATGGAAGCGGGGACCGGACCGTGCGCGCCCTGCGGGGCTTACGCCGGGCTCGTGGCGGTGCGCCTCGTGCAGGGTGATCTGACGGGCGCCGAGCGCGCCGCGCGGCGCTGGGTGTCGCTGCAGCCCGGCGTGCCCGGGCCCTGGGAAATGCTGTCCATGGCGCTCCAGTTCGCGGGCAAGGGAGCCGAATCCGTGGAGGCGGCCCGCCGCGCGGCGTCGCTCACCGACGAGACGTCCCGCGTCAGCGATCTCGGCCGCGTGTTGATGGAAGCGCGCAGGTTCGACGAGACCGATTCCATCGTCGCCGTGCTCCGCGCGCGCCCCGATGGTGCCGAGGCCGTGGTGGACATATCGGCCACCGTGGCGCGCGAGCGCGGGCAGTTCGCGCGTTCGGCGGCCATCCTCCGGCCCACCGAGCACGCGAGCGGACTCGAACTCGTGCAGGCCGACAACTACATGCGACTGGGGCGCACGGCGGAGGCACGGCGGTTGTTCGAGGAGTCGGGGCACCGCGGCGCGCCGCGCGCCGTGGAGGCGCTGACGGCCGAACAGGCGCGCGACTTCACCTGGGCGCACGCCGTCGAGGCCGACGCGCTCTGGCGGATCGGCGACACCGCGGCCGCGCACGCGCTCATGGACTCGGTGCGCGACGTCGGCGCCAGGAGCTACTACGGCCGCGACTGGACGCTGTATCACCACGTGGCCGGTCTCCTCGCGCTGTCGCGCGGCGACTCCGCCACCGCCGAGCGCGAGTTGTCGGCCTCGCGGTGGGGAGTGGCGGGCTGGGTGACCACGGTCGTGCAACTCGCCAGGATCCATCTCGCGCACGGAGACGCGGCGGGCGCCCTGACCCTGTTCCGGCAGGCGCGGCAGGGCCCGCTGGACGCGATGGGGCGCTACGTGCCGCACAGCGAGATCGACTTCTGGATGGCGCAGGCGTTCGCGATCGCGGGCCAGGCCGACAGCGCGCGGACGTACGCGAACTGGGTGCGCGAGGAGTGGAAGGACGCCGATCCCGCCGTGAAGGCGCGGCTGGCCGAGCTGCCGAAGTAGACCGCGCCCGCGGCGGCGGACGGCGCGCTAGATGCTCTCGCCGGTGTAGTTGAGCAGCGTCCCGATCAGGAGCACGAGTGCGGCGTACGGAAAGATCATCATCCAGAGCGGCCCGTGCGACGCGTCCTTGCCGTGCTGTACGGCGAGCATGATCGCCGCCGCGGCGAGGCCCCAGACGACCATGGAGCCGCGCATCCACGCGCCGCGGGTCCAGACGCCGAAGCCGGTCGCGGCGGCGGTGAGACCGGCGAGGAAGCCCAGGGCGACCACCGTCGTGGGAGCCGCGCCGAACTGCGACATGTCCGCGGGGGTCGTGCGTACGCGCTCCGTCGCCACGAACGTGGCGGCGCCGAGCGCGACGAAGCCGAATCCGATGAGGGAGAGTGCGACGCTGCGACGCATGGCCAGACCTGCTCCGTTGACGTGTGCGTTGTCGGGGAGGGATCGATGGCGGCGGCGCCGTCTCCTGCAACGTGCAACGGCCGGGCGCGGGGGGAAAGTGAAGAAGACACGAAATCTCGGCGGCCGCCCGGGAACTTTCTTCCGATCGTGATTGCCGTCACGCCCCCGGTGCGGCGCTCGCGCGCGCGGCCCACGCGCGCCCGGTCGCGAGATCGATCGTGAGGACGATCCGGCGCAGGAACGCGGGATCGAGCTGTCCGTCGTAGATCATCTCGCGGCGCACCACCATCGCCGGCACGGGACCGAGCCCGATCACGTCGAGCGACATCTCGGCGCGCTTCCCCTTCGCGACGTGCCCTCCGAGCTGCTGCAGGGCCTCCGGCGCGAGAAAGACCGGGCCGTTGTTGCCGCTGTCCACCTCGAGCCAGACCGTGCCGGTGTCGGCGCGCACCTCGATGAACGGGTCCACGTCGCCGCCCGGGCCGCGCGCCAGGCGCACGTGGATCGGGTGCATCGTGCGCACGCGCGCCGCCAGGCTCGCCGGTGTCTCGACCGTCAGGCGCTCGCGCGCCAGGTCCAGCGTGATCGCGTGGCCGGCGAACGAAGCCAACCCGACGAGTCCGCCCACCGGCGGCGCGCCCTTGCCGAGCAGGGAGTCGAGGTTGAAGACGCCCACCTCTCCGATGGCAGCGTAGCCCTCGATCCGCAGCCGCACCGGGCCGCAGCGCCGCTGCGCGATCTGTCCGCCGTCGGCGCGGAAGCCGACGATGCGGCCGAAGGGCGTGCATCCGGCGGCGGCCGTCTCGCCGGGCGTGATGACCGTGAAGCCGGCGCCGGTGTCGAAGATGAACGGCCGGGCGGAGTCGCCGAGCCGGACCGTGACCGTGCGCAGGTCCGTGCCGGCGTACGGGTGCAGATGGATCACGATCGGCGCCGGCGGCGCGGTCGGCCCGGGGCCGAAGGCGATCGTCGCGAGGAGCGGTATCAGGGAGCGCAGCACGGCGAATACGGTGCGAAGCCCCGGGCGCTTTGCCAACGGCCCGCGTTGCATCCATTCAACTTCTTTGCATCGGTACGGAGGCGGCGGCCTTGCACTTTCCGTACAGCGGCGTGCGCGATGGCGATTGCGCCCGTCGCCGGGGAGCGGTAGCGTCGCAGCGATGGCTTCGCCCACTCAGTCGCCCGCCGATCGCGCGCCCTCGCGCCGCCGCTCGACCATCGTGCTCGCCTGGGTCGTGGCCGGCACCGCCGACATTCTGGTCGCGGTGACGTACTACCCGCTCACCAGCACCTCGACGCCGATCGACATCCTGCACTACGTGGCGAGCGGGCTGATCGGGGCGGCGGCGTTCACCGGCGGGTACCGCACGGCGGCGCTCGGCCTGGCCTGCCACTACACGATCGCGCTCATCTGGACGCTGGTGTTCTTCTATATATATCCGCGCGTCCCCCGGCTGGCGCGGAGCGTCGCGGCGACCGCCGTGCTGTACGGGACCCTCGTGTCGGCGGTGATGAACGGCGTGGTGCTGTCGCTGAGCCGCGTGGCGCCGCGGACGTTCCACGTGGACGCGCTCATGGTGGCGACGGCGATTCTCTGGTTCACGATCGGGCTGCCGCTCGCGGCGTTCGCGCGGCGGTACTACCGGTGAGCCTGCCGGACGGCGTGTGCGCCTCCTGACGCTGTTGATGGTGGCGCTGCCGGCCGGCGCCCGGCCCGGTCCGCCCGCCGACAGCGTGGCCATCGCGCGGATCGAGCACCGGTGGCTGGCGACGAGCGACACCGCCGTGCTGCGGCGCATTCTGGCTCCGGACTTCGTGCACATCGTGCCGGGCGGCGAGACGCTCACGCGCGCCGAGCATCTGGCGTGGGTGGCGGCGCACCCGCACGTTCCGAGCGTGCGCCGCCGGTTCGTGCGGCTCGGCGTTCGGCTTTACGGCACCACGGCGATCGCGAACGGCATCGTCGAGGCGGACAGCAGCACGGGGAAGGAGTTGTCGCGGACGGCGTTCACGGACGTGTTCGTGAAGCGGAACGGACGGTGGCGGGCCGTGAATGCGCAGGAGGATGTGGTGCGGAACGCGCGGTGACGGTCCACCGGCCGCCGCCGCTCAGTGCGACGGCGCCGGCGTTCCGTCGGACCAGGTCGCCACGGGAATCAAAAATTCCATGACCCGGGGGTCGAGCGGGTCCGGGTGGGCGAGGATCGGCGAGCCGGCCACGTTCGCGCCCCAGTCGGGGTGATCGGACCTCGGCAGCTCGAACATGAGATGCGGCAGCCACTGCACGGCCTGCGGTCCGATGCGCT
>JBJKPA010000235.1:0-28677 GCA_046706905.1 Gemmatimonadaceae bacterium | reverse complement strand
CACGCCGACAGCCTGCGCGCCGATACGGTGCAGGCGGATACGACGCGGCGGCCGGGCGGCCATGGGGGCGCGCGGTGAAGGCGGGCGCGGCGTTTCGCACGGCGGTGGTCGTCGTGGTGCTGGTCGTGCTGCAGTTCGCGGTGCAGCCGTTGATGCCCTGGCGGGTGTCGCCCGACTTCCTGGTCATCGCGCTGATGTACGCGGCGGTGCGCGTCCGGCCGGGTTCGGCGGCGGTCATCGGGTTCGCCCTCGGGCTCGTCACCGACTCGCTGACCCTGGGCGGATTCGGCGCCGGCGCCCTGGCGATGGCGATCGTCGGCTTCGGGGCGTCGTGGCTCAAAGCGGCGTTCTTCGCCGACACGCTGGGGATCAACGCCGCGTTCCTGTTCGTGGGCAAGTGGGCGTTCGACGTGATCTACGTGCTGGCGCAGCACACGATGCCGCCGGGGCAGATGCTGCTGCAGCTGTTCGTGTGGTCGGTGCTCTCGGCGGCGTTCACGGCCGTGGTGGGCGCCGTGGTGTTCGCGCTGCTGCGGCCGCTCACGCCGCTCGAGGAGCGGCGGGCGTGAGCTTCCATCCCAACGAGGTCGCCCGCCGGGCGCGGGTCGCCACGTGGGTGATCGGCGGGGCGCTGGGCGTACTCGTGATGGCCTTCTTCCGCACCCAGATCATCAGCAACCAGGAGTGGTCGCTGCGCTCGGAGGAGAACCGCCTGCGCGAGGTGCCGCTGCCGGCGCCGCGCGGGAACATCTTCGACCGCACGGGCCGGATCATCGCCGAGAACGTGGTGGGGTACACGGTGTCGATCCTCCCGCAGTCCGCCGACTCGCTGCGCAGCACGCTGGACCGCGTGGCCAAGATGGTGCCGTTGAGCAAGGGCGAGATGGACGCCGCGATGCGGCGCTACCGCCGCAGCCCCGTGCGGCCCACGGAGATCCTCCCCAACGCGACGTTCGACGAGATCTCGGTGCTCGAGGAGCATCGCATCGACTTCCCGAACCTGATCATCCAGTCGGCGCCCAAGCGGTACTATCCCGACGGCCCGGCGGTGGCGGCGTTCGTCGGCACGATCGGGGAGGTCAGCGACTCGGAGCTGGCGCTCCCGCAGTTCTCCAGCTACAAGCCCGGCCAGCTCATCGGCAAACAGGGGCTGGAGCGCGAGTACGAATCCACGCTCCGCGGGCGCGAGGGAAGCCGGTTCGTGGAAGTGGACGCCCGCGGGCGCGTGGTGCGCGAGGTCGGCGCCCGCGAGGATCTGCAGCCGCAACAGGGGCAGCCGCTGTACACGAACATCGATCTCGATTTGCAGGAGTACATCGCGCACCTGTTCGCCGACTCGCTCACCGGCGGGGCGGTGGCGCTCGATCCCCGGACCGGCGCCGTGCTGGCGCTGTACAGCGCGCCGAGCTGGGACCCCAACGAGTTCGTGGGCGGCGTCTCGTACGCCTATTACGATTCGCTGCTCAGCGATCCGCGCGCGCCGCTGTACAACAAGGCCACGCAGGGCACCTTCCCGCCCGGCTCGACCTGGAAGCTGGCCACCGCGGTGATCGGCCTCGAGGACAGCCTCGTGACGATGGACAGCAAGATGCCCCAGCCGTGCACGGGGCGGTTCTACTACGGCAACCGGTACTGGAAGTGCTGGGAGCCCGCGGGCCACGGCGCCCTGACGCTGGGCGAGGCCATCGAGAAGTCGTGCGACGTGTACTTCTACCAGCTCGGGTTGCGCATCGGGCTCAGCCGCCTCATCGCCGGCGGGCTGTCGCTCGGGTTCAACCAGTCCTCGGGCATCGACCTCCCCGAGGACAACCGGCCGCGCTTCCCCGACCGCCTCAAGTACTTCGACGAGAAGTACGGGCCGCGCGGGTGGACGCCCGGCGCGACGGTCATGAACATGTCCATCGGCCAGGGGGAGAATTCCCAGACGGTCGTGGACATGGCCAAGTTCTACACCGCGCTGGCCGAGAACGGCGTCGAGGCCACGCCCGAGATCAAGATGATGGCCCCGGTGCGGCAGCGCATCTTCCAGCTGAGCGCCCAGGATGATTCGAGCATGCGCGACGCGCTGATCGGCGTGGTCGAGGCGGGCGGCACGGCGGCCAGCGCCGCGATCAAGGGCGTCCTGATGGCCGGCAAGACGGGCACGGCCCAGACCGGTGTGTTCAAGAACGGCGTCGAGCAGGATCACGCGTGGTTCGCCGGGTTCGCGCCGGCCGACGACCCGGAGATCGTGGTCGTGGTGTTGATCCAGTTCGGCGGGCACGGCCCGCGCGCCGCCCGCATCGCCTCGTCCATCATGGGCCACTACCTCAAGACCACGCCCACGATGCTGCTGGAGACCGGCGGATGAACCGCGTCGGACGCATCCGGCTCGACTGGCCGCTGGTCGCCACGGCGTTCGTGCTGTCGCTCTACGGCATCGCGATCGTGTATTCGGCGGGGCAGACGGACGTGCCCACGGCCGTGGCCCACGCCTACAAGCAGCAGATCGTCTGGTTCATCCTCGGCCTGTGCGGCGCCTACCTCGTGAGCCGCGCCTCGGTGCGGCTGCTGGAGTGGGCCACCGTCCCGGCCTACGCCGCCACGATCGCCGTGCTCGTGCTGCTGCTCTTCATCGGCCGCGGCTCGGGCACCGCGGCGAGCAGCAAGAGCTGGCTCGCGATCGGCGGGGTCCGGCTCGGCCAACCGTCGGAGCTGGCCAAGATCACCGTGACGATGATGCTCGCCAAGGTCCTCGCGGCGAACAAGCAGGCGCCCAAGTCGCTGCTCGAGCTGTGGAAGCCGTCGCTCATCGTCGGCGTGCCCTGGCTGCTCATCATGCTGCAGCCCGACCTCGGCACGGGCATCGTGTTCGTCGGGATCTTCTTCGTGATGCTGTTCTGGACCGGCGCGAGCTGGGAGCTGCTCGTACTGATCGCGAGCCCGGTGGTGAGCCTGGTCCTGGCGTTCAGCACCGGGCTCTGGGGCGCCTGGTTCCTGCTCCTCCTCGCCCTGGTGATCTGGTACAAGCCGTACGTCTGGGAGAGCGTGTTCCTGGTGGGCGCGAACCTCGTGTCGGGGGTGGTCGCGCCGCTCATCTGGACCCACCTCGAGCCGTACCGCCAGGCGCGGTTCAAGGCCTTTCTCGATCCGTCGAGCGACCCGTTGCGCACCGGGTACCACGTGATCCAGTCGCAGGTCGCCATCGGCTCCGGCGGCTGGTTCGGCAAGGGGTTCACGATGGGCACGCAGAAGCGCCTCGCCTTCCTGCCCGAGCAGCACACCGACTTCATCTTCTCGGTGGTGGGCGAGGAGCTCGGCTTCATCGGCGTCACGATCGCCCTCGCGCTGTTCGGGTTCCTCTTCTACCGCGTGGTGCGCGTGGCCGCGCGGGCCAGCGATTCCTACAGCAGCCTCGTGGCGTTCGGGCTGCTCGGGCTCTGGTTCACCCACGTGATGGAGAACGTGGGGATGACCCTCAACCTCACGCCGGTCACCGGCATCCCGCTCCCGTTCTTCAGCTACGGCGGGTCGTTCATGTTCTCCTGCTGGCTGGCCGTGGGGATCCTGGCCCGCATCTCGAGCGAGGGGCGGGGCGGGGGCGAGGCGCAGATCGCCCTCTGACCGGGGCCTCTTCCCCCCCATTGACGCCCCCGCCACATTTGACGAATGGCATGGTTCCGGAAGGAGAAGAAGCCCCGCCAACCACGGCGCGACCGGCTCGAGATTCCCGCCGACGTGTGGGAGAAGTGCGAGGCGTGCGGGCACACCGACATCCGCGAGAAGTTCGTGCGGAACCTCAACGTGTGCCCCAACTGCGACCACCACCGGCGCATCCGTGCCGGCGAGTATGCGGCCATCCTGCTGGATGAGGGCACGATCGAGGAGCTGGAGGAGAGCCTCCGGTCCACCGATCCGCTCGGCTTCCCCGACTATCCGGCGCGCCTCAAGAAGGCCACCAAGAACGCCGGCGACACCGACGCCATCCTCGCCGTGGGCGGCATGATGGACGGCGCCCCCGTGAACCTCGGCGTCATGGACTTCGCGTTCATGGGCGGCTCCATGGGCTCCGTGGTCGGCGAGAAGATCGCCCGGCTGGGGCAGCGGTCGCTGGAACGGAAATACCCGCTGATCATCGTCTCGGCCTCGGGCGGCGCGCGCATGCAGGAGGGCGTGCTGTCGCTCATGCAGATGGCCAAGGTCTCGGCCATGCTCGCCCAGCTCGCCGAGCGGCGCATCCCCTACGTCTCCATCCTCACGAACCCCACCACGGGCGGGGTGAGCGCCAGCTACGCGATGCTCGGCGACGCCATCATCGCCGAGCCCGGCGCCGTGATCGGCTTCGCCGGCCCCCGCGTGATCAAGCAGACCCTGGGGCAGGATCTGCCGCAGGGATTCCAGACCTCGGAGTTCCTGCTCGACCATGGCATGCTGGACACGGTCGTTCACCGCAAGGACCTCAAGCAGACGGTGAGCCAGCTGCTCCGTCACATGTCCGGGAAACCGGCGGCCGCGGGTTGGACCTCGACCTGAGCGAGTACCAGGCCGCGCTGCAGTACCTGTTCGCGCGCACAACCGGCGGTTACAAGTTCGGCCTCGAGCGCACCCTCGCCCTCCTGGCCGCGATGAATGATCCGCACCTCGCCTTTCCCGTGCTCCACGTGGCCGGCACCAACGGAAAGGGCAGCGTGGTGGCCACGGCGGCCGCCCTCCTCAATGCCAAGGGCATGCGCGTGGGGCGCTACACCTCGCCCCACCTCGTGGACTTCCGCGAGCGCATCGTAGCGGACGACATCCCGATTCCCGGCGAGCGGGTGACGTCGTTCGTGCGGCGGTGGACGCCGCTGGTCGAGGAGCTGGGCGCGACGTTCTTCGAGGCCACCACGGTGCTCGCCTTCGAGTACTTCCTGGAGCAGCGCGTGGACGTGGCCCTCATCGAGACGGGACTCGGCGGACGGCTCGACACCACGAACGTCGTGGACCCCGCGTCGGCCGGCGTCGTGTCCATCGGGTACGACCACATGGAGTACCTCGGCGAGACGCTGGAGGAGATCGCCGGCGAGAAGGCGGGGATCTTCAAGCCGGGCCGCCCCGCCGTGATCGGCGAGCCGGATCCCCACATTCGCGCCCTGCTCGCCGAGCGCGCCCGGGCCGCGGGCGCCTCGGACGTGCGCGTGGTGGCCGAGCGCACCCGCATCGAGGGACTGGCCGTGGACGACCACGGCACGGAGTTCACGCTCACCGCACTCGGCGACACGCGGCGGCTGCGCACCCCGCTCACGGGCGTGCACCAGGCGCCCAACCTGGCGTTCGCGCTCGAATGGCTGGACGCCGCGGGGCCGCGCTACGCGGTGTCGCTGGCCGAGGCCGAGGCGCATCTGGCCGAGATCACGATTCCCGGCCGCTTCCAGCGCATCGGGCGGTACCTGTTCGACGTGGCGCACAACGCCGACGGCGCCCGCGTGCTGGCCGAGACGCTGCGACGGGTGCAGCCGCCGCAGCCGGTGGTGGCGGTGGTGTGCGCGCTGCGCGACAAGGACTGGCCGGAAATGCTGCTCGCCCTGCGCGACCGGGCGGAGCGGTTCGTGCTCACCAACGCGCCCACGGCGCCGGAGAGCCGTGCGTGGGACCTGGCCGAGGTGGCGACGTTCGCCCTGCGGGAGGGAATCCCGCACCTGGTCGAACCCGATTTCGACCGCGCGCTGGGCCCGATGACCGCCGGCGCCGCCACGGTGCTGGTCACGGGATCGTTCCACACCGTGGGCGACGCGATGTGCCGCCTCCAGCTGGCCCCGCTGGCAGCGTAAAGAAACTGATGGTTGCCCCTCGGGGGCGAACGGTCTACCGTGGACCCGCCAGATGCATCGCTGACTCGGCGCCATGGCGGCCGGTGTTGGCCGATTCCGCCGTGACGCCCACCCTCACCTTTGGAGGTGGAGTCATGGAAGGTCGCATCGGAAACCCGCAGGCCATCGGCTTCGGCGCGCTGGGCATGGCCGCGTGGATGTTCTCGCTGGCGAACGCGGGCTGGTATACGGGCGCCGCGAACGCGCCCGTCATCAACCAGGTCGTCGGGTTCGTCGTCTTCGTGCTGGTGATCACCACGGTGATGTCGTATCTCCGGAACGACACCTGGCACGGGGCGTTCTTCATGCTCTGGGCCGCCGTCATTTGGGGGATCCACATGACCATGGGCGGCTCCGGCATGGCGGGGGGCGGTT
Organism: Gemmatimonadaceae bacterium; assembly: GCA_046706905.1. Taxonomy (GTDB): domain Bacteria; phylum Gemmatimonadota; class Gemmatimonadetes; order Gemmatimonadales; family Gemmatimonadaceae; genus JAGWRI01. The sequence goes on along the minus strand of JBJKPA010000235.1, from coordinate 22,477 downwards.
ACGGGGCCTGGTACAACATCCTGGTCGCTCTGCTGAGCCTGTGCCTGCTGCTCTCCGGACGGAAGGCGGCACCGGGGCTGCCCATGCTCCTCTACAACCTCGCGATCACGATCACCTTCGTCCTGTTCGCGCTGGGCGGCTGGTTCGGCGCGGCCGCGCTGATGAAGGTGGCCGGGTACACCGGGCTGATCGCCGGACTCGGAATGCTCTGGGCATCGTGGGCTGGCTTCGCGGCCATGGGGGGTGGCGGCGCGCCGGCCGCCGGATAGCGAAGGGAAACCGGATCTCCCGGGGTGCGCGCCGTGGCGGGGCCGCGGCGTGCGCCCTCCGCGCCGCTTGCACCTATCTCCGTATCGCCAATAGGTTTAGGGATGGCAAAAGGCGCCCTCCCCGGTTTCCGCGATTTCTACCCCCAGGAGCTCGCCGAGCGCGAGTACCTGCTCAAGACCTGGCGCGACGTGGCCCGCCGCTTCGCCTTCGTGGAGTACGACGGCCCGCCCCTGGAGCCGCTCGACCTCTACACGAAGAAGAGCGGCGAGGAGATCGTCGGGCAGCTATACAATTTCACCGATAAGGGCGGGCGCGAGATCGCGCTCCGCCCCGAGATGACGCCCACGTTCGCCCGGATGGTGGCCGCCAAGGCGAACGCCCTGCGCAAGCCGGTGCGCTGGTTCAGCATCCCCCAGCTCTTCCGCTACGAGCGCCAGCAGAAGGGCCGGCTCCGCGAGCACTTCCAGCTCAACGTGGACATCGTGGGCGAGAGCGACGTGACCGCCGACGCCGAGCTGTTGGCGGTGGCGATCGAGATCATGCACGCGCTGGGCCTCACGCAGAACGACGTCCGGGCCCGGGTCTCCGACCGCCGGCTGCTGCGGGCCCTGCTCGCCGTGCTCGGCGTGTCCGAAGCGCAGACCCCCGGCGTGTTCGCGGTGATCGACAAGGTCGAGCGGCAGCCCGTCGAGATCTCGCGCGAGAAGCTCGCGGCCCTGGGACTGGGCGAGGCGACGGTCGACGGGGTCATCGGGCTCACGGGACGCGTCTCGCTCGAGCGGCTGCGCGCCGAGTACGGCGCCAATCCCGACGTGGCCGAGCGGCTGGCCGACCTGGAGCGCTACTTCGGGTATCTGCGCGCGCTCGGGGTGGGGGAGTGGGTGGACCTGGACCTCAAGATCGTGCGCGGGCTGGCCTATTACACCGGCATCGTCTTCGAGCTGTTCGATGCGCACGGGGAGTTCCGGGCCGTGTGCGGGGGCGGGCGCTACGACACGCTCCTCCAGTCGCTGGGCGGGGTGGACCTCCCGGCCCTCGGATTCGGGATGGGCGACGTCGTGCTGGGCGAGCTGCTCCGCAAGCGAGGGCTGATGCGGGCCGAGCCCTCGGCGCCCGACTACTGGGTGGCGTACACCGATCCGGCGCAGCTCGCCGAGGCCATGGAGGTGGCCGGGGCGCTCCGGCGCGCCGGGTCCAGCGTGGAATACGCCCTCAAGGCGCAGCAGCTCGGCCGGCAGCTCAAGGCCGCTTCGGCGGCCGGGGTACCGGAGGCCGTCATCGTCCGCGAGGACCACACCCTGATCCTCAAGTCCCTCGCCTCGGGCGAGGAGCGAACCGTTAGATTGCGCGAGGGACGGCTCGTCTGAGGGCCCCCCTCCCACCCGACTCCACGCATGGCTGACGACAAGAAGCTCACGACCCGCGCCGCCGATTTCAGCGCGTGGTACAACGAGGTAGTGCTCCGCGCCGAGCTGGCCGACTACTCCCCGGTGCGCGGCTGCATGGTGATCCGCCCCAACGGCTACGGCATCTGGGAGCGGATGCAGCGCGCCCTGGACGACATGTTCAAGGCCACCGGGCACCAGAACGCCTACTTCCCGCTGTTCATCCCGAAGAGCTTCCTGGAGCGCGAGGCGGCGCACGTCGAGGGGTTCGCCCCCGAGACGGCGGTCGTCACGCACGGCGGCGGCAAGCAGCTCGAGGAGCCGCTCATCGTGCGTCCCACGTCGGAGACGATCATCTACGAGATGTTCTCCAAGTGGGTCCAGAGCTACCGCGACCTGCCGCTGCTCGTGAACCAATGGGCCAACGTGGTGCGCTGGGAAATGCGCACGCGGCTCTTCCTGCGCACGCTGGAGTTCCTGTGGCAGGAGGGGCACACGGCGCACGCCACCCACGACGAGGCCGAGGCCGAGACGCGCAAGATGCTGGGCGTGTACCGCGACTTCATGGAAGGGTGGATGGCGATGCCGGTCGTCACCGGCCGCAAGACCGACAGCGAGCGGTTCGCCGGCGCGCTCCGCACCTACGCCTGCGAAGCGATGATGCAGGACAACAAGGCGCTGCAGGCGGGCACGACGCACAACCTGGGACAGAACTTCGCCAAGGTGTTCGACCTCAAGTTCCAGGCCGAGTCGGGCAACATGGAGTACGCCTGGAACACGAGCTGGGGCGTGTCCACGCGGCTCGTCGGCGGACTGGTCATGACGCACGGCGACGACGTGGGGCTGCGCGTGCCGCCGCTCCTCGCCCCGATCGAGGTCGTGATCGTCCCCATTTACAGAACCGACGAGGAGCGCGCCCGGGTGCTCGAGGCGGCCGACAACATCGTGAAGGGGTTCGGCGCCTGGGAGCGCCGCGATCCCGGCCGGCTGCGCGTGCACATCGACGCGCGCGAGGGCGTGAAGCCCGGCGCCAAGTACTTCGAGTGGGAGCTGCGTGGCATTCCCGTGCGCATGGAGATCGGGCCCCGCGACCTGGACAAGAACCAGGTCGTGCTGGTCCGCCGCGACACGCGCGAGAAGAAGCCGGCGTCGCTCAACACGCTGGCCGAGGACATCGCCGAGCTGCTGTCGCGCATCCAGGCCGACATGTTGATCGCCGCCCGCGAGCGCCGCGAGCAGCACAGCATCCGCGACTTCGTGAGCTACGACCGGTTCCGCGAGATCATGGACGGCGAGGGCGCGTTCGTGTACGCCGGCTGGTGCGGCGACGCGGCCTGCGAGGCGCAGATCAAGGCCGACACCAAGGCCACGATCCGCGTGCTGCCCGACGAGGAGTTCCGCTCCGCGGACGCTCCCAAGACCTGCCTCCGGTGCGGGCAACCGGCCAGCACCGAAGCGGTATGGGCCAAGGCGTACTGACGCCGTCGTTCCCACGCGTGGGCGGCGTGCTGCACGCCGAGTCGGTCCCTCTTGACCGGATCGCCGGCGAGGCAGGCACGCCGGCGTTCGTGTACAGTGCGTCGCTGGTGCGTGAGCGGTACCGCGCCCTGGACCACGCCCTGGCCGCCATCCCGCACCGGATCCACTACACCCTCAAGGCGAACTCGAACCGCGCGCTGCTCGGCGTGCTCCGGGAACTGGGCGGGGGGGTGGACGTCGTGTCGGGCGGGGAGCTGTTCCGCGCCCGCGCCGCCGGCTTCGCCGGATCGGACATCATCTTCGGCGGCGTCGGCAAGACCGACGCGGAGCTGCGCGAGGCGCTCGCCGCCGGCGTGGCGCTGATCAACGCCGAGTCGGAGGCCGAGGTCCGGGCCATCGGCGCGATCGCCGGCGACCTGGGCGTGGACGCGCGGGTGTCGCTGCGCGTGAACCCCGAGGTCACCGTCGAGGCCGCGCACCATTACATCAAGACCGGCGAGCGCGGACACAAGTTCGGCATTCCCTACGACGACGCGCTGCACGTGGCCCGCGTGGCCGCCGGCCTGCCGCGGGTCACGCTGGCCGGCCTCGACATGCACCTGGGCTCCATGCTGTCGCGCGTGGAGCCGTATCGCATCGGGGCCGAGCGGCTGGCCGAGCTGTGCGGGCAGATCCGGGCCGCGGGGATCACGACGCTGCGCCACCTGGACGTGGGCGGCGGACTGAGCGTGCGCTACGCCGACGAGGTGCCCCTTGACCCGGCGGAGTTCGCCCGGGCGGTGATCCCGGTGGTGCAGGCGGCGGACCTCGAGCTGATCGTCGAGCCGGGCCGGTTCATCGTCGGCAACGCCGGCGTGCTCCTCACGCGGGTGCTCTACCGCAAGCACAGCGGCGGCAAGGACTACGCGATCGGCGACGCGGGCATGACGGAGCTGATCCGGCCGTCGTATTACAACGCGCACCATCGCATTGAGGCGGTGCGCCCCCTGGACGGCAAGCACCTGCTGAACGTGGTGGGGCCGGTGTGCGAGAGCGGCGACTTCCTGGCGCTCGACCGCGAGATGGACGACGTTGGAGCCGGAGAGCTGCTGGCGGTTTTCGACGCCGGCGCGTACGGATACGTGATGTCGTCCAATTACAACGGGCGCCGGCGCGCCGCCGAGGTGCTGGTGGACGGCGACCGGTTCGCGGTGGTGACGGCCCGCGAGACGTACGAGGATCTGGTGCGGCACGAAGTGACCCATCCCGACTGGAGGTCGTGATGCGCGTTGGCGTGATGTCGGATTCGCACGATCGCGTGCCCGCGGTGACCGAGCTGCTGCGGCAGATGGCGGCCGGCGGGGTGACCATGGTGCTGCACGCCGGCGACTACTGCTCGCCCTTCGTCCTCAAGCCGTTCGAGGAAGCGCACATGACGCTGGCCGGCGTGTTCGGCCGCAACGACGGCGATCCCGAGGGACTCGCCACCCGCGCCAGCGCCGGCCTCGGCATGGAGCTGTTCGAGTCGCCGCACAGCTTCGACGTCGGCGGCGAGCGCATCCTCATCGTGCACGACATCGGCGACGTGCAGAAGCGGTCGCTCGAGGCCCACTCCATCGTCATCCACGGCTCCACGCACCAGCAGGAAATGAAGAATCGCGGCGACACGCTGATCCTCAATCCCGGCGAGGCGTGCGGCTGGCTGTTCGGAACGCCACAGGCGGCGATTCTCGACCTGGACAGCAAGCAGGTGGAATTCCTGTCGCTCGATCCGGCGCAGTGGAAACGCTGATCCCTCTGTCTGCCGTCTCCCGTCTACCGTCGACCGTCCGCAATCCGTGTCCTCCCGCATCCTGATCATCGACTACGGCTCGCAGTACACCCAGCTCATCGCCCGCCGCGTGCGCGAGGCCCGGGTGTACTCGGAGATCCACCCGCCCACGCGCACCCTGGAGTGGATTCGCGAGTGGAAGCCCACCGGGATCATCCTGAGTGGAGGGCCGAACTCGGTGTACGACGAGGGCGCCCCGACGCTCGATGCCGCGGTGCTCGACCTCGCGCCGGTGCTCGGCGTGTGCTACGGCATGAACCTCATTGCCCACGTGGCCGGCGGCGAGGTGACCCACGCCAAGGAGCGCGAGTACGGCCGCGCCGAGGTCACCGTGCTCGGCGACGGGACGCTGTTCAACGGCTTCGCGCGCGACGAACGGTTCGCGGCCTGGATGAGCCACGGCGACCAGGTGCGTGCGCTCCCGAAGGGCTTCACCCCGATCGCGCGCACCGCCAACGCGCCGATCGCCGCCTACCGGCACGAGACGCGCCCCCTGTTCGGCGTGCAGTTCCACCCCGAGGTGGCACACACGACCCGCGGCACGGACATCATCGCCAACTTCCTGTTCGAGGTCTGCCACGCCGACCCGTCGTGGACGCCGGGGGCGTTCATCGAGGAGGAGGTGGCGAAGATCCGCGAGCTGGTCGGGAAGCAGCGCGTGATCTGCGGCCTCTCCGGCGGCGTGGACTCGGCGGTGGCTGCCGCCCTCGTCCACCGGGCGATCGGCGACCAGCTCACGTGCGTGTTCGTGGACACGGGCCTGCTGCGGATGCACGAACGGGAGCAGGTGGAGCGCACCTTCCGCGCCAACATGGGCATCCACCTCGTCACCGTGGACGCGTCGCGCCGTTTTCTCGACGCGCTCAAGGACGTCGAGGACCCGGAGAAGAAGCGCACGATCATCGGGCACACGTTCATCGACGTGTTCGAGGACGCCACGGCGGAGCACGCGAAGGGCGCGGGGTTCCTGGTGCAGGGCACCCTGTACCCGGACGTCATCGAGTCGTACTCGCCGCGCGGGGGCCCGTCGGTCACCATCAAGACGCACCACAACGTGGGCGGGCTCAAGCCGGACATGAAGTTCACGCTCATCGAACCGCTGCGCGAGCTGTTCAAGGACGAGGTGCGCAACGTGGGGCGGGAGCTGGGTCTCCCCGAGGAGATGGTCGGCCGGCATCCCTTCCCGGGACCGGGGCTCGGCATTCGCGTGCTGGGGCCCGTGACCGAGCCGGCGCTGGACGTACTGCGGCAGGCCGACGCGATCTATCTCGAGGAGATCCGCGCCGCGGGTCTGTACGACGAGATCTGGCAGGCGTTCGCCGTGCTGCTCCCGATCCGCAGCGTGGGTGTGATGGGCGACTATCGCACCTACGAGAACGTCGTCGCGCTGCGCGCGGTGACGAGCACCGACGGGATGACCGCCGACTGGTTCCCGTTCCCGCACGACGTCCTGGGGCGCATCTCGAACCGCATCATCAACGAGGTCCGAGGCGTGAACCGCGTGGCCTACGATGTGAGCTCCAAGCCGCCGGCCACGATCGAGTGGGAGTGAGGCGGGGGGCCCCGACCGCATGAACATCCTGCTGTTCGGGGCCACCGGGATGGTCGGGCAGGGCGTGCTGCGCGAATGCCTCGCGGCGCCGGACGTGGCGCTGGTCCAGACCGTGGGGCGCACGGCGACCGGTGTGTCCTCGCCCAAGCTGCGCGAGATCGTCCACCCCGACCTGTTCGAATACGGCGACATCGAGTCGCAGCTCCTCGGCTTCGATGCCTGCTTCTTCTGCCTCGGCGTGTCGGCCGCCGGATTGAGCGAAGCCGAATACTCCCGGCTCACCTACGACCTCACGCTGGCCGCGGCACGGACGCTCGTCCGGCTCGATCCCGCGATGACCTTCGTCTACGTGTCGGGGCAGGGCACCGACGCCACCGAGAAGGGACGGGTCATGTGGGCGCGGGTGAAGGGGCGCACGGAGAACGCGCTGCGCGCGCTCCCCTTCCGGGCGGTCTACCTGTTCCGGCCGGGCATCATCCAGCCGCTGCACGGGGCACGGTCCAGGACCCGGCTGTATCGTGTGCTCTACACCCTGATGACCCCGATCCTGCCCCTCATGCGGCGGCTGGCTCCCCACCGGGTGCTCACCACCGAGATCATGGGGCGCGCCATGCTCGCGGCCGCTCGCCGCGGCGGCCCCACGACGGTGGCCGAAATCGCCGACATCAACGCGCTGGGTACCGCCCCATGACCGAGCCAACTCCTCCATCCACTCCGGAATCCACGCCGGAACCGGCGCCGGCCGCCGAGCCCGCCCCCGGCATCATCGGCACGCTCCGCACGCTGATGTTCCGACCGGGGGTGCTCACCCGCGCGCGGCTGGAGGGGCGGCCCACGCCCTACGTCACGATGGAGTGGCTGCTCGTGTTCTTCGCGGCCGCGTACCTGGTACTCGTCTTCGTGCAGACGCGCCAGGCCGCGATGCCCTCGTCCGACGTGGCGGCCCTGTGTACGTCGTCGCCCGACGGGCAGAGCCTGAACCTGCCATCGCTCCTCGGGGCTTCCGGGAGCAATTTGCAGGTATCGCCCCAGGCGGCGGGTGTGCTCGATCTCGCCGGCCGCGCGCTCTGCGATCCCGCGCCGTTCACGCGCGCCTTCGCGTTCGCGATCCCGATCGCCTTTCTGTTGCTCATTCCGCTCTTCGCCTGGCTCATGCAGCTTGCCTTCCGGGCGCAGATGCCCGGGTTCCAGGCGAACCTGACCTACTCCGTGGAAAGCCATGCCGCGCTCTTCGTGCTGCTCACCGCGCTGGCCCTGGAGAGCGCGCTCGGCTCGTACCTGATCGGGTTCCTCTGCTCGGTGGCCGGGATCGTGTATCTGAGCTGGAACCTCGTGGCCGGAGTGCGCACGGCGTACGGCGTGAGCGCGAAGGCCGCCCGCTGGAAGACCACGCTCGTGGGCGTCGGCTACGCGGTGTGCCTCGTGGTCGTGGTGGGGGCGATCATGTGGGCGATCCTCGAGCGCACGCTCACCTAGCCCGTCGCCCACTCCAGGCCGAGGTACGCGCCACGCCCGGCCACCGGCATCCCCGAGGCGTCGAGGTACCGCGCGTCGGTGAGATTCCGCAGGTCGAGCATGGTGCGCCACACGCCCCATCGGTAGCCCAGACGCAGATCGGCCCGGAAGTGCGACGTCTCGCTCGCCCGCTGTGAATCGAGCAGGTCGAGCAGCGCCGTGAAGCCGCGGCGCTCCGGCGTGGCGATCGTCGCGCCGTAGGTGCGCGTGATGGGACGCAGCGCGTACTTCCCCTCGTAGCCCGATGCGCCCTGCGGTGTGAACGAGAGCCCGCTCGCGCGCAGAGTCCAGTCGAGCCCCGCGACGTCGCCCGCCCGCGCCGTGAGCTCCACGCCCCGATACTGCGCCGACTCGATGTTCATCGTGTGCCAGGGCACCGTATCCGCGGCCCCCGCGGGCCGCGCCCAGTCGATCAGGTTGTCGGCCTGCCGCACATAGGTGTCCGCGTCGAGCGACAGGCGGTCGCTGAGGCGCACGTCCGCTCCCACCTCGCCGGCCCAGAAGGTCTCGGACTTGAGATCGGGCGACCCGATGTTGGCCGGATCCACGTAGAACCGTTCGGTCCAGGTGGGCGCCCGGAACCCGCGCCCCACCGACGCGCGCAGCCGCACGCGATCGCCGAGCGGCACCGAGCCCGCCAGCGAGGGGGAGAAGAAATCGCCGTACGCCGAGCTGTGGTCGCCGCGGACGCCCGCATCCACCGACGGCCCGTCGGAAGTCCCCGCGCTCAGCTCGGCGAACGCGGCCGAGCGGGTCTCGTCGTGGTTGCCCAGCCGCGCGCTCACGAGCCGCGCGTCGAACCCTTCGGCGCCGATGGCCAGCGCGACGTTCGGGGCCGCGGCGTAGCGGGCGACGGCGTCGCCGCCGGTCTGCCAGTTGTCGTGATGGTTCTGGTACAGCGCGGGATTGTCGCGGAACAGCGTGAACAGATCGATGTGGCGGCGCCCCGACGCCGAGACGTCGAGCGTCCACCGGCCGGCGAGCGGCGCGGCCCAGCGGAGCGACGCCGTGCTCGTATGCGTGTCCTCGTACGACGGATACGGGCCGTAGAAGCTGTCGGCGCCGAAGTCGCGCACGCCGATCGCCGCGTCGGCGTCCAGACGGCCCGGCCCGAGCCGCGTGTCGGCCGCGAGGCGGGCCTGCGAGATCTTGTAGTCGGTGCCCGGGCGGCTGCCGTCGGAGCGCGCGTAGTCGGCCCCCGCGCGCAGCCCCACCGGCCCGATCGCGCCGTCGCGGAGCAGGGAGGCGTCCACCGTGCCGAAGCTCCCCGACTGCACGCGGGCCAGCGCGGCGGTGGTGTCGCGCCGCGTCACGATGTCGATCACGCCGCCCACGGCATTGGGTCCGTACAGGGTGGACCCCGTGCCGCGCAGGATCTCGATGTGGTCGATCATGTCGGTGGGCACGGTGAGATCGAGATCGTAGTGCCCCGCCTGCTCGTCGCTCACCCGCTGGCCGTTGACGAGAATAACGACCTGCTCGATGGACGAGCCGCGCATCGCGACGTCGGCCTGGGCGGGCGAGCGGGGATCGATGTCCACGCCCAGCCGCTCGCCCAGGATCTGCTGCAGCGACTGTCCGGCGCGCGCCTCGAGCTGGGCGTGGGTGATGACGTCGACGGTGCGCGAGGCGGCGGCGGGCGTCGAGTCGGTGCGCGAGCTGACGCTCACGTGCACGGTGTCGAGCGACACCGGATGCTGCGCCCGGGCGGCCGGCGCGAGAGCCGCGATCAGCACCGCGGCGTGGGTCAGGGCTCGCTTCATGGTCGGTGTGCGATGCGGCGCACGCCGGGGGGCGACGAACCGCCTAGACGCCCTTCTCCTCGAGCAGGGCCAGGAACTGCCGGGGCTCCGTGATCTCCATGAGCCGCCCCGGGACGTCGGGCTCCTTGCTGAACTGGGCGATCTTGCCCAGCACGGGGAGGTACTGGTTGGAGACCTCGAGCGGCGGCGCGACGATGAGGAAGAAGAAGTGCACGGGCTTCTCGTCGATCGCCTTGAAGTCCAGCCCTTCCTTCTTCCGGCCGAACGCCACGCGGAGCTTGTTGACGACGAGCGAGCGGCAGTGGGGGATGGCGATGCCGCGGCCGATGCCCGTGGACCCCAGGTTCTCGCGGCGTTTGAGCATCTTGAACAGCATCCCTTCCGACTTCTCGTCGAGCTTGAGCAGCCCGATCAGCTCCTTCAGAACGTCATCCTTCGTGGTGCCTTCGATTTCCAGCTTGATAGCGTCTTCGCTGAAGAATTCGCGCAATTCCATCTGCCGCGGTCCCCGCAGGGTAAAGGGCTCGGCGCCGGGGCGCCGCTGATCGCATAAGAGGTTGAACTGCCGAAGTTAACGGGATCGCACAAGTAGTGTCAAATGGCGGCGTTGCACCGTTTTTCGGCCGCCGTTAGCTTGCTGCGGATGGCCTTTCCGTTCCCCCTCGACGCTCGCGTCCCGCTCTACCTCGCGCCCATGGCCGGGGTCTCGGAGTCGCCCTTCCGGCGCCTCTGCCGCCGCTTTGGCGCCGACGTCGTGGTCACGGAATTCCTCTCCGCCGAGGGCATCCGCCGCGAGAACCCGGCCACGATCCACAAGCTGCGCTTCGGCCCCGAGGAGCACCCGATCGGCGTCCAGATCTTCGGCGCCGACCCGGCCGCGATGGGCGAGGCGGCCGCGTTCGTCACCGACGTGTTCCAGCCCGATTTCGTGGACATCAACTTCGGCTGCCCGGTCAAGAAGGTCGTGCGCCGCAACGGCGGCTCGGGGTGCCTCAAGGACCTGAACCTGGTCGAGGACGTCATCCGCGCCGTCGCGCGCAGCACGCACCTCCCCGTCACCGCCAAGATCCGCAGCGGGTGGAACGAGGAGATGCGCGACCCGGTCACGATCGGACGCCGCTGCCAGGACGCCGGCGCCCGCGTGCTGGCGCTCCATCCGCGCACCCGGACGCAGATGTACACCGGCAACGCCAACTGGGACGAGATCGCCGCCGTGGTCGAGGCGCTCGACATCCCGGTGCTCGGCAACGGCGACATCAAGACCGCCGAGGACGCCGTGCGCATGCACCGCCATACGAACTGCGCGGGCGTGATGATCGCCCGCGGATCGTTCGGGCAGCCATGGATCTTCGACCAGACGCGCGACCTGCTCGAGGGCCGTCCGATGCGCGCGGCGCCGCCCGTCGAGGAGCGGTTCCGGATCGCGCTCGAGCACGCGGCGATGGCCGCCGCCTACGAGCCCGACCGCCGCGGCGCGGCGATCGAGTTCCGCAAGCACCTCGGCTGGTACGTGAAGGGGCTGCCGGGCTCGGCCGAGCTGCGCAAGAAGCTGCACGCCGTGAATTCGTACGACGAGATCGCCGGAATTTTCGACGAGTACCTGCGCACGCGCGACCGGTACGAGGCGGCGGGGCCGGACGAGGCGCCGCTGGAGGCGGTGGAGGCATGAAGCGCGAGCGCGTCCGCGATCTGTTGGGCCAGGTCGCGGACGGCCGCCTGTCGGTGCGCCAGGCGATCGATGCCCTGTCCTTCGAGCCGTTCGAGTCGCTGGGCCACGCCACGGTGGATCATCATCGGGCGCTGCGGCAGGGATACCCCGAGGTGATCTTCGGCGAGGGCAAGACGCCCACGCAGGTCGTCGAGATCGCGCAGCGCATCGCCGCGCGCGGCGAGGGGGTGCTGGCCACGCGGCTCGCCCCCGAGGCGGCGGAGGCGCTGGGCGCCGCGTTCCCCGGCATCGAGATCAACCCGGTGGCGCGCACGGGATTCCTTCCCGGCGGCGAACCGCCCGTGGCCGGCACGGGAACCGTCTGCATCGTCACCGCGGGCACGAGCGACCTCCCCGTGGCGGAGGAGGCGGCGGTCACCGCGGCGGCGCTGGGCAATGCCGTGGCCCGGATCACCGACGTCGGCGTCGCGGGACTCCACCGTTTGCTCGCCCGGCGCGAGGAGCTGCTCTCCGCCGCCGTGCTCATCGTCGTCGCCGGGATGGACGGCGCACTCCCCTCGGTGGTGGGCGGGATCGTCGCCTGTCCCGTGATCGCGGTGCCGACGAGCGTCGGGTACGGCGCGTCGTTCGGGGGCATCGCCGCGCTGCTCACCATGCTCAACAGCTGCGCCGCCGGCGTCACGGTGGTGAACATCGACAATGGATTCGGCGCCGCGGTCGCGGCCAGCCGGATCACGCACGACTGACCCCTCCCCCTCTCCCACGGCCGGACCGCGAATGACGACGCTCGAATGGGTGGCGCTGATCGGCGGAGTCCTGATGGTGGCGGTCGGGGTCGTGGGGCTCGTGCAGTGGCGGCGGAAGCCGGAGGCGCTTCCGGTGCCCGTGCCTGCCACCAGCTCCACGGCCGCCGTGGGGGAGCTGCTCGAAGGAACGGCGCGCCGCCGCCGCCAGATCTCGCCCACCTCGGCGGTGACCGACCTGCGGAGCGAGGTCGAGGCCGACCATGCCGCCCGCGAGGCGGACGCCGATGCCGGCCACCTCATCGCGGCGCTGGCCGATATCCGCGACGCCTGCGGGGGCGAGGAGGCGGTCCTCTGGCGGTGGGACGAGGCGCGGGACGCGCTGACCCCGGCCGCGTGGTCCACGCCGAACGCGGACCGCCCCCGCTATTTCCAGATGGCGGACTGGGGACCGTTGGCCCGCTGGGCGGCCGAGGGGCGGATGGTCGTGTTCGACGACGACGGGCATACCGAGGCCGGGGGATCGGGCCCCGCCAACCCGCGGTTCGCGGCCGCGCCGGTGCTGGATGGCACGTTGCTCGTGGGCGTGCTGACCGTTGGGCATGCGCAGGAGCTGGCCATTTCGCGGACCCGGGCCAAGGAATGGATGCCGCGCTACGCCCGCCAGCTCCGGAGTCTCGAGACGCTCAGCGAGTCGCGCCGTGAGTATGCGCGGCAGACGCGTCAGACGCGGGCCCTGCTCACCGCGGTGCAGCAGATCGGATCGCACAACACGGTGGACACCCTGGGGCCGTCGCTCTGCGAGATGGCGTTGAAGGTCTCGTCGGCCAGCGCGGCGGCGCTGGTGCGCTGGCGATCCGAATTCCAGAAGGGATCGGTGGGCTACGCCACGCACGGGTTCCGCCACCGGCCGCCCTTTCCCCTCGACGCCGATACCCTGGTGGCGAACGCCTGCCGCGACAACATGGGCATGTTCAAGGAGGACGCCTCGGAGATCGCGCTGGGGACCTCGCTGTTCTTCAGCGGCGATGGGGGGTGGCAGACCGGTTCACTGGGCATCGTGCCGCTGAACCGGGACGGACGCGTGATCGGGGCCATCGTCGTCGTGTCGCCCGAGCCGGGGCGGCTCACCCTCGACGAGTTCCGGAACCTCACGGAGCTGGGGGCCGGCGCGGCCACGCCGCTGGAAATCGTGTGGGAGATCGACGCCGTGACGAAGCGGGCGAGCACCGACGGGCTCACGGGGCTGGTCAACCGCCGGGCGTTCGACGAGCACCTCAAACGGCTGCTCAACGAGACCGACCGGTTCGGCCAGCCGCTGGCGCTGATCCTGGCCGACATCGACCACTTCAAGCGGATCAACGACACCTGGGGCCACGAAGCGGGAGACGACGTGCTGCGGCAGGTGTCCAAGAAGCTGTTGGCCGGGGTGCGGAACGTGGACGTGGTGGCGCGCTACGGCGGGGAGGAGTTCGCGGTCCTGCTGCCCCAGACCTCGCTGGAGGGGGCGACCGACCTGGCCGACCGGCTGCGCCACGCGGTGGAGGCACAGCCCGTGAAGTTCAAGGGCGAGGAGATCTCGGTGACCATCTCGCTGGGCGTGGCGTCGTACCCGGAACCCGTGCGGTCGCGGGAGACGCTGTTCCGGTCGGCCGACCGGGCGCTGTACGAGGCCAAGCGCGGGGGGCGTAATTGCGTGAGATCTGCTCCCGTATCGGCAAGTGGTGGAGAGGCTTGAACGGGCCCACTTTCCAATGTACTTTAAATGAGGTCGACCGTTGACGGACAACCGTCGGCCGTTGACCGTAGTTGAGGGGGCGACAGGCTTCGACGGGGTAAGTGAAGCCGTGGCCGCGTGCCCAGGTCCTCGGGTTCCTGGTAAAACACTCGGGACATTTTTAACTGCCAACAACAACTTGGCCCTCGCTGCGTAACTTCGTTACGCCGAGTGCTTCGGCGGCAGCCCTCCCGGGGCGGCTACCGGAGTATCGCAAATCCGGGATGGTCGACTGGCGCGTCCTCCGCCGGCTGACGAGACTCTAGGGGGCTCATCCGGCGGTGGGCGGCTCATCGGCCAGCCGACGGAAACATCAATCGGTGAGCTACGCACGTAGACGCTGTGGCGGATCTATTCTCGGACCGGGGTTCGATTCCCCGCGCCTCCACTGACACGAAGGGCCGGCGATGAGCCGGCCCTTCGTCGTTCCGTTCCCCCTACTCGAACTCCCCGGGCGGCAGGTCCAGCGGGTTGATCGCCACGCCGGCCGGGGCGCCCGCCTCGCCGATGTGGCGCCGCTTGCGCAGGAACTCCGGCGCCAGCACCACCCCGATCGCGGTCACCGGCAGGATCTGCTGCGTCTGGATCAGGAACGCCACCGCCACCGCGGCGTTCGAGTCAAGCCCCAGCGCCGCCGCCGTGAGGGCATACAGCAGCTGGAACACGCCGACGTTGCCGGGCGTCGGCCGCAACGCGAATCCCACGTTGACCGCCAGCAGACAGGCCACGGTGCCCGTGAAGGTGATCGGGAAGTGCACCGCCTTGGCGGTGAGCTGATACGTCGCGATCTGCAGCCCCCACGCGCCCACCGAGAGGACCATCGCCGCCGTGAACCGCCCGACGGTGGACACACTGGCCAGCGTATGGGTGAACCCCCGGAGATACGCCCGGAGCTTTCCGCTCCACCGGCTCTCGTCGGTCACCCGTTCCTCGGTCTTCTCCCGACTGAGCAGGAAGAGTACGAAGAACCCGAGCGCCGCCAGCGCCGTGATCGCGAACGGGCGCAGCGCGGCGATCGGGCCGGGCAGGGGGAGCAGCCAGATGCCGAGCACGAGCATCAGCACGTAGCCGCTCAACTCGAACAGCCGCTCCAGGGCCAGGGTGGCGAGGATCTTGGCGCTGGGCACCCGCGTGGCGCGCGAGACGAAGATCACCCGCGCCGCGTCGCCGCTGTTGGCCACCAGCACGTTGTTGAGCCCCGCGCCGGCGAAGGTGGCGCGCATCGTGAGCCAGAACGAATCGACGCCCACGGGGCGCAGGAACACCCACCAGCGCACGCCCTTGAGCGCCAGCGAGACCAGGTTCACCAGCGCCGCGGCCAGCAAAATCGACGGCGACGCCGAGCGCAGCGCGTGCCAGGTGTCCGCCCACTGCACCCGCGTGGCGAACAGGAGGAGGAAGGCGGCCACGGCCACCCACATCACGATGCGGAGGACGCGCAGCGCGTGGGCCTTCACGCGGCGGGTACCGGCACGAAGTGATAGCCCTGCCCGGACAACACCGTCAGGATCCGCGGCACGGCCTCGGCGGTCTGCCGCCGGTCACCCTCGATGTCGTAGCCGTCGCCGTCGTGCAGGAGCAGGATCGAGCCGGGGCGGGTGCCGGTCACGGTGCGCCGGACGATCTCGTCCACGCCCGGACGGTCGGAATCCCACACGCCCAGCGACCAGCCGATCACGCGCTCGCCCAGCGAGCGGGCGATGGGATTGACCCACGGGCTCCGGAAGCCGTGGGGCGCCCGGAACAGGCGCGGG
Source organism: Gemmatimonadaceae bacterium (assembly GCA_046706905.1). Classification (GTDB taxonomy): domain Bacteria; phylum Gemmatimonadota; class Gemmatimonadetes; order Gemmatimonadales; family Gemmatimonadaceae; genus JAGWRI01. The sequence goes on along the minus strand of JBJKPA010000235.1, from coordinate 6,760 downwards.
CGCGTGCCGCAGGCCTGCGCGATGGCGTCGGCGCCGCGCGTGAGGTCGTCGCGCACGTAGTCCGGGCTCCTGAAGTGCAGCTTCCGGTGGAAGTAGCCGTGGTTCCCGATCGCGTGTCCCTCATCGTGGACGCGGCGCACGAGGGCGGGCCACCGCTCGGCGTGGCGGCCGAGGATGAAGAAGGTGGCGTGCACGCCCGCCTGGCCGAGGGCGTCGAGAATGGGCGCGGTCGCGTCGGGATTCGGACCGTCGTCGAAGGTGAGGGCGACCTCACGCGCGCGGGTCGGCAGTCGGCCGAGCGCCGGTCCGAAGAGGAAGCTGTTGCGGTAGAAGGCACCGTGCGCGGCGAGGCCGATTGCGGCCGTGGCCCCGCCCAGCACCCACGGCGCGTTCATCTCGCGACGGCGACGTGTCCGAGGATTGAGCGGTACACGCCGAGCACCTGGTCGGTGACCCGATCCCAGCCGTACTGCAGGGCTTCCTGGCGGCCGCGCTTGCCGAGGCGCTTGCGCAGCGTCTCGTCCTCGATGAGGCGCACGATCGCGTCGGCCAGGGCGTCGCGGTCGCCGCAGGGCACCATCAATGCTTCCCGTCCGTCCTCGACGACGTCGCGGAAGCCGAGAATGTCGGAGCAGACGATGGGCGTCTCGCAGGCCATGGACTCGAGCAGCGTGATGCCGAACGAGGCCTTGGTCGTGGGGCAGGCGTACATCGAGCAGTTGGCGTAGTAGCTGGGCCGGCCTTCGAGCACGGAGCCGACGAAGGTGATGTCGGGATCGTGGTCGGCCATCGCGTAGTAGCGGTCGCGGAGCGGGCCATCGCCGACGACCACGAGCTGGGCCTCGTATCCGCGCGCCTTCACCTTGCGGAACGACTCGATGAGCGTGTCGAGGCCGTTGCGGGGATCGAACCGCCCCAGGAACAGGATGCTCGGCACGTCGGTGCGGATCTCCGGCGGGCGCGGCGCGTGGGGCCGGAAGACGTCCACGTCGATCCCGTTGGGGATGATCTGCCAGTCGGCGGAGAAGTAGCGGTCGAGAGCCACGGTCGTGGAATGCGACACGGCGATCGCCGCGGCCAGCTTGTCGAGCCGCTTCTGGAAATACTTGTTGAACAGCGCGTAGCCGCGCGAGTGGTCGAAGTACGTATGGAACGTGCCGACGACCGGGACCTCGGCCTCGTCGATGGCGAGCAGCGGGAGCACGGGGGTGAGCGGCGAGTGGACGTGGACGATGTCGTAGCGTCCCTCGCGCAGCACGCGGCGCATGTGGCGCCGGAGCCCCAGCCCGAGCGTGATGCGGGCCTGCGAGTGGTTGGCCTGGACCGGCTGGCTGCGCCCCATCCGGATCACGTTGGGCTGCTCTTCGGCGCCCGGGATGTGCGAGGTGATGATGTCCACGTGGTGCCCGCGGCGGCGCGCCTCGCGGGCGAAGAAATGGACGTGCTCGCAGACCCCCCCGAGGTGGGGATAGTAGTATTCCGTGATGATCGCGATGCGGTAGGTCCGGTCGTCCCGGACTTCGGGCTGATCGGGCAGCTGCGGCAACGCGGGATGCCGGGGCACGCGCACGGCGCGGCCGGCCAGGGTCAGGATCGGCATGAAGCCTGAAATATATTCGGGAGCGACTCACGGTAGGCAGTCGACCGGGGACCGTCAACCGTTGACGGTTTCTAGACGGTTACCCCGCGCCGGAAGTTTCGGCTCGAACGCCCCCGCCGGCGCCCGGCCTACCGGGCGTCCAGCGGCGCCGCTGTCGGGTAGTTCCCGGAGAAGCAGGCGTCGCAGAACCCCTCCGGCCCGCCGGGCACGGCGCCCAGCATCCCGTCGCGCGAGAGGTAGCCCAGGGAGTCCACCCCCAGCTGGCGCCGGATCTCGTCGAGCGACAGGTTGGCCGCGATCAGCTCGCCCCGGTTCGGCGTGTCGATGCCGTAGTAGCAGGGGCCGGTGATCGGGGCCGAGCTGACGCGCAGGTGGACTTCCCGCGCGCCCGCCGCCCGGACCATCGCCACCAGGCCGCGGGTGGTGGTTCCGCGGACGATGGAGTCGTCCACCATCACGACCCGCTTCCCCTCGATCAGCTCGCGCACCGGATTGTACTTGACCTTCACCTTCGCGTCGCGCCCCGCCTGGGTGGGCTGGATGAAGGTGCGCCCCACGTAGTGGTTGCGGATGAGCGCCAGCTCATACGGAAGGCCGCTCTCCTCGGCGAAGCCCAGGGCGGCCGAGTTGGAGGAATCGGGAACGCTGAACACGAGATCGGCGGTCGGGGCGGGGTGCTCCCGGGCCAGCTGGCGGCCCAGCTCGCGGCGCGCCCGGTCCACCGAGCCGCCGAACACGCGGCTGTCGGGCCGCGCGAAATAGACGTACTCGAAAATGCACTTCTTGAGCGGCGCGGGCTCGATGGCCTGGATGGCGTGCACCCCGGCGTCATCGACCACGATCATCTCACCGGGCTGCACCTCGCGCTCCGCCACCGCGCCCACGATGTCCAGGGCACAGGTCTCCGAGGCGAACACCACGGCGCCGTTGAGCCGGCCCATGACCAGCGGACGCCAGCCGCGCGGGTCGCGCGCGGCGACGAGGGTGTCGCCGATCGCGGCGACGAGGCTGTAGGCGCCCTCGAGTCCGGTGAGCGCCTCGGCCATCCGCGCCGCCGGCGTGGCGCCCTTGGAGCGGGCCAGCCGGTGCACGATCACCTCGGAGTCGGCGTTGGTGGAGAAGATGGAGCCGTCGGCCTCGAGCTGGGCGCGGATCTGCACCGCGTTCACGAGGTTGCCGTTGTGGGCCAGCGTGATCAGCCCGCCCTGCGAGCGCACGAAGATCGGCTGGGCATTCTCGATCGTGGACGATCCCGCCGTACTGTAGCGCGTGTGGCCGAGGGCCAGCGTGCCGGGGAGCTGTTCGATGTCACGGCTCACGGCCTCGGAGATCGTGCCCATCGAGCGGACGATCTCTCCCCGCTCGCGCGACTCGAGCGCCGCCACCCCCACCGATTCCTGTCCGCGATGCTGGAGCGAATAGAGCCCCAATTGCGTGAGACGCGCGGCGTCGGGAGTGCCGCGGATACCGAAGATACCGCACATGTGAAGTCAGACCGCCGTGGTTGCCGGAGTGTCGGACACCGTGGAGGCCGTCCGCGCCATGATCCCCGGAATGGATTCGAAGTACGCCTCGGCCAGCGGGGCGAGCGCCGCCGTGAACGGCCGAGCGATTCCGGCGACCTCCAGCGTGTCGCCGCCGGTCACCGTGCCGATCGTCCGCGCCGGGACGCCGTGCCGCCGCGCCGTCTCGAGCACCCGCTCGGGATGCGGCGTGGACAGGAGCACCCGCCCCTGCGCCTCGCCGAACAGAAGATCGCGCAGCGGGAGCGCCTTCCAGGCCGCGAGGTCCACCCGCACACCCATCGGGTGGTCCCGTTCCATGATAGCGCACTCGGCAAGGGCCACGCCCAGCCCGCCGTCGGCGCAGTCGTGCGCCGAGCGGACGTCGCCGGCCCGGATGGCCTCGAGGAGCGCCGCGATGAGCGAGCGCTCGGCGGCGAGGTCGCAGGCCGGCGGGGCGCCGGCCACGATCCCGTGAACGCGCTGGAGATACTCGCTGGCGCCGATGCCCGACGCGGGCTCGCCGAGCAGGACCACCGCATCGCCGGCGTGGGAGAACGCGGAGCGGGTGATGTGCGCGAGATGGTCCACGACGCCGACCATGCCGACCACCGGGGTGGGGTAGATCGCGCCGCGCGGCGTCTCGTTGTACAGCGAGACGTTCCCGCCGGTGACCGGGGTGCCCAGCGCCTCGCAGGCCTCGGCCATCCCGGCCACGGCCTCGCGGAGCTGGTAGTAGATGTCCGGTTTGCGCGGGTTGCCGAAGTTCAGGTTGTTGGTGATCGCCATCGGGCGGCCGCCGGTGCAGGCGACGTTCCGTGCCGCTTCGGCCACGGCGATGCGGGCGCCGGCGCGGGGATCGAGGAAGGTGTAGCGCCCGTTGCCGTCGGTCTTGACGGCGATCGCGCGGTCGGTGCCGCGCACGCGGAGCACGGCGGCGTCGCCCCCGGGGCCGACCACGGTGTTGGTCCGCACGGTGGAGTCGTACTGGCGGTACACCCACTCCTTGTTGGCGATGGTCGGGCTGGACAGCAGCCGGGCCAGCGTCCACGCGGGGTCCTGCTCCTCGGGGCGCTCGGGCGTCGCGTCCACGTTGCGTTCGCGGAGCGCGGCGATCTCGGCGCTCTCGCCGGCGGCCGGGGTGTAGGTGGGGCAGTCGGTGACGAGGCGCGTGCCGGGGAACTCGGCCACCACGCGGTCGCCCTCGGTGACCCGGTATACCGGTTCGGCAATGACCTCGCCGATGACCGACGCCGTGAGGTCCCACTTCTCGAGGATGGCGCGCACGGCGTCCTCGTGCCCCTTGATGGCCACGACGAGCATCCGCTCCTGCGATTCGCTGAGCAGGATCTCGTAGGGGGTCATATCGGGCTCGCGCACGGGCACCTGCGTGACGTCGATCGTCACGCCGACGTCGCCACGCGCCGCCATCTCGGCCGACGACGAGGTGAGCCCGGCGGCGCCCATGTCCTGGATGGCCACGATGTGGCCGCTGTGGATCAGCTCGAGACTGGCCTCGAGGAGCAGCTTCTCGGTGAACGGATCGCCGACCTGCACGCGCGGGCGCTTGGCGTCGTTGGCCTCGGACAGGTCCTCGGAGGCGAACGAGGCGCCGTGAATCCCGTCGCGGCCGGTGCGGGCCCCCACGGCGATGATCGGATTGCCCACGCCCTGGGCCACGGCGCGCATCAGTTCCGACTCCCTGAGCAGGCCCACGCACATCGCGTTGACCAGCGGGTTGCCTTCGTAGGCCGGATCGAACACGACCTCGCCGGCCACGGTGGGCACGCCGACGCAGTTCCCGTAGTCGCCGATCCCCTTCACGACACCGCCGAACAGGTAGCGCACGCGCGGCGAGTCGAGGCTGCCGAAGCGCAGGGAGTTGAGCATGGCGATGGGACGGGCGCCCATCGTGAACACGTCGCGCAGGATGCCGCCCACGCCGGTGGCCGCGCCCTGATACGGCTCCACCGCCGACGGGTGGTTGTGCGACTCGATCTTGAACGCCACGGCGAGCCCGTCGCCGATGGCAATGACCCCGGCGTTCTCGCCGGGGCCCTGGAGCACGTAGTCGGCCTTCGTGGGCAGGGTGCGGAGCAAGGGACGCGAGTGCTTGTACGAGCAGTGCTCGCTCCACAGCGCCGAGACGATGCCCAGCTCGGTGAAGGTCGGCTCGCGGCCGAGCATGTCCACGAGCCGGCGGTACTCCTCGTCGGTGAGGCCGTGCTCGGCGACGAGGGCCGGGGTGATGGCGGGGTCGCCGGGACGCGATCGAACGGAACGGGAAGCGGTCACTTGGAATGGCCCAGCAGATCGAGAAGGTCGGTCACGAAATGGGTGATCGGGTTCTTGGAGGCCTCGCGCAGCAGCTCGACCTCTCCGGCGTCGAACCAGGTGCCCCCGCACTCGGGGCACACGTCGATGATGATGTGTTCGCGGGCCACTTCCTTGAGGTCGGCGCCGCACTTGGGGCACTTCATGTAGTGGCTGTGACGCTCGCGCGTGAGGCGTTCCGCGTCCAGGCGGGCGCGCATTTCCTTGATCAAGTCGGCGTTCTGGCGGGCGAAGTACTCGTCCTCGTTGCCCCGCGGGTGGTCGCCGGAGTGGTGGTGGTGCTTCGGGTGGTCGTTGGACATGGGGGAGCCCTCCGATCAGGCGGTGACGCGGGACAACAGCGATTCGAACACGCCGATGCCGTCGGCGGAGCCGAGCAGCTCGTTCACGGCGCGTTCGGGGTGGGGCATCATGCCCAGGACGTTCCCCTCGGGGCTCACGATGCCGGCGATGGCGCGCATGGAGCCGTTGGGGCTCCACCACTCCTCCTCGTCGGCCGAGCCGCCGACGTAGCGGAACACCACGCGGCCGTCCCCTTCGAGCCGGGCCAGGGTTTCCTCGTCGGCGGTGTAGCGGCCGTCGCCGTGGGCGATCGGGATCGCCAACCGCTGGCCCTCGCGGTAGCGGCTGGTGAACATCGTCGTCGCGTTCTCGACGCGCAGGTGCACCAGCTCGCACACGAAGGTGAGGCCGGCGTTGCGAAGGAGCGCGCCGGGCAGGAGCCCGGCCTCGCAGGCGATCTGGAATCCGTTGCAGATGCCGAGCACGGGGCCGCCGCGCCGGGCGTGGGCCACGACCTCGGTCATGATCGGGCTGAACCGGGCGATCGCGCCGGGGCGCAGGTAGTCGCCGTAACTGAAGCCGCCGGGCAGGATGACGACGTCGGCGTCGTGCAAATCGTGGTCCTTGTGCCAGAGGAACTCGGCCTGCTCGCCCACCGCCTCGACCACGGCGCGGTAGGCGTCGTAGTCGCAGTTGGAGCCGGGGAAGGTGACGATGCCGAACTTCATGCGGCCACGCCCTCCACGGCGGCGACGTCGAAGTCCTCGGTCACCGGGTTGGCGAGCAGCTTCTCACACATGCGGCGCGCCTCCTGTTCGGCGGCGGCCTTGTCGGGGGCGTCCAGATCGACGACGAGATGGCGGCCCACGTGGACGTCGCGGACGGCGCCGAAGCCGAGCGTGTGGAGGGCGTCGGTGACGGCCTTGCCCTGCGGATCGAGCAGGCCGCGGCGCGGCGTGATGTGGAGGGAGACGCGGAAGCGTTTCATTCGGGGGACGATTCGGGTGGAGGCGGTTGGTGCGGGGGACGGGAGCCGCCGGAG
>JBJKPA010000234.1:0-3378 GCA_046706905.1 Gemmatimonadaceae bacterium | reverse complement strand
GGGGGGGACCCGATCCCCTATCCTACCTTCCGCCCGCCGGTGACGGTAGCGCATTTTGTGGGCGGTCCCCCCGTGGTCCCTTCCCGTGATTTCCCTTGAGGAGGCTTCAGTGATCAAGCATTGGGTGGTTCGCGCCCTGTCGGCCGGCGCCCTGGCGGCCGTGGCGCTGCCCGCCGCGTCGGGTGCGCAGCGCCCGCGCCCGGTGACGACGACGAACGCGATGGCGACGGTCCCCTTCGACAGCCTGGCGTTCACCGGGCTGACCTGGCGCGAGATCGGTCCCTTCCGCGGCGGCCGCTCGGTGGCCGCGACGGGCTCGGCGGCCCAGCCGAACGTGTACTACATGGGCACGACCGGCGGCGGCGTCTTCAAGACCGAGGACGGCGGCCAGAGCTGGTTCCCGGCGACCGACGGGTTCTTCGGCGGCACGATCGGCGCGATCGCCGTGGCGCCGTCCAACCCCGACATCGTGTACGTGGGCGGCGGCGAGTACCCGATCCGCGGCAACGTCTCCTACGGCGACGGCGTGTGGAAGAGCACCGACGCCGGCAAGACCTGGAGCTACACCGGGCTGGGCGACACGCGGCAGATCGAGAGCGTGATCGTGGATCCCAACAACCCCGACGTCGTGTACGTGGGCGCGTTCGGGCACTTCTTCGCGCCGAACGCCGAGCGCGGCGTGTTCAAGACGACCGACGGCGGGAAGACGTGGAACAAGATCCTCTACGTCAACGACTCGACGGGCGTGAGCGACATGAAGATGGATCCGACCGATCCGAACACGCTCTACGTCACGTTCTGGCAGGCGTACCGGCTGCCGTGGACGTTCTCGTCGGGCGGCGACGGGAGCACGATGTTCAAGACGACCGACGGCGGCGCGCACTGGACGACGCTGAAGGACAACCCCGGGCTGCCCACGGGCATCTGGGGGAACGCCGGCCTCGCCATCTCGGCGGCCAACCCGAAGATCGTGTGGGCGCTGATCGAGGCGAAGCAGGGCGGGCTGTACAAGTCGAGCGACGCCGGCGCGACGTGGCACTTCGTGAACGGCGACAACGAGATCAAGCAGCGCGCCTGGTACTATATGAAGGTGACGGCCGATCCGACCGACACGAACGTGCTGTACATCAACAACGTGTCGTTCATGAAGTCCACGAACGGCGGCAAGACGTTCCGCCCGATGCGCGGCGGCGGGCACGGCGATTCGCACCACCTGTGGATCGCGCCCAACGACCCGAAGCGGATGATCGAGACGGACGACGGCGGCGCCCGCGTGACGACCGACGGCGGCGAGACGTGGACGGCGGAGGACATGCCGACGGCGCAGTTCTACCACGTGATCGCGACGAACGACTACCCGTACAAGATCTGCGGCGCGCAGCAGGATTCGGGCACGCTGTGCGGCCCGGTGTCGGGCCCGCTCACGATGTCCGACTGGCAGGACGCGGGCGGCGGCGAGTCGGGATGGATCGCGTCGCGCCCCGACCAGCCGTGGATGATCTACGCCGGCAGCTACGGCAACGAGCTGACGCTGCGCAACATGCGCACGGGCATGGAGACGAACGTGAATCCGTGGCCGGACAACCCGATGGGGCACCCGGCCAAGGACCTCAAGTACCGGTTCCAGTGGACGTTCCCGATCATCACGTCGGTGCACGAGCCGAACGTGGTGTACGCGGGGGCGCAGAAGGTCTTCAAGTCCAGCAACGAGGGCAAGAGCTGGCAGGTGATCTCGCCCGATCTCACCTACCACGACCCCGCGACGCTGGGCGACGCGGGCGGTCCGCTGACCAAGGACCAGACCTCGGTGGAGTACTACGGCACGATCTTCGTGCTGGCCGAGTCGCCGCTCAAGGACGGCGAGCTGTGGACGGGCTCGGACGACGGCAAGATCTACCTCACGCGCGACGGCGGGAAGTCGTGGACCGACGTGACGCCCAAGGGGCTGGTGCAGAACACGAAGATCTCGAGCATCGACCCGAGCCCGCACGTGGACGGCGTGGCGTACGTGGCCGCGAACCGCGTGAAGCTGGACGACAACCATCCGTACCTGTACAAGACCGTGGACTTCGGCAAGCACTGGATCCGCATCGACGGGACGCTGCCCGACAGCGAGCCGACGCGCGTGGTGCGCGAGGATCCGGGCAGGCGCGGGCTGCTGTTCGCGGGCACGGAGCGCTCGGTGTACTTCTCGGACAACGACGGCGGCACGTGGCAGTCGCTGGCGCTCAACCTGCCGCTGGTGCCGATCCGCGACCTGACGTTCAAGGACGGCGACCTGATCGTGGCCACGCACGGCCGGTCGTTCTACGTGATGGACAACATCTCGTCGCTGGAGCAGATGTCGGACAAGGTGCTGGCCAGCAACGCCTACCTGTTCAAGCCGGAGAATCAGGTGCGCGCCGCGGGTGGGCGCGGGTTCTTCGGCTTCGGCCGCGGCGCCCGGGGCGGCGATCCGACGCGGGCGGTGAATCCGTCGGGCACGCCGGCGCCGACGGGGTTCGCGGTGCAGTACTGGCTCAAGGAGCCGGCGAAGGAAGTGACGTTGTCGTTCGTGGATGCGCACGGCACGGTGATCCACACGTACACGAGCAAGGCCCCGGCCCGGCCGGAAGGCGGGCGTGGGCGCGGTGGCTTCGGCCGCGGCGGGTTCGGCGGCGCGGCGCGCCTGCCGAGCAAGGAAGGCGTGAACACCTTCCGCGGCTGGGACATGCGGTATCCGGACGCGCACAGCTTCGAGGGCATGGTGCTGTGGGCCGCGGGCACGACCGGCCCGATGGCGCCCCCGGGCAACTACACGGTGAAGCTGGCCGTGGACGGCAAGCCGGTGGGCACGCAGAGCTTCAAGCTGCTGCCCGACCCGCGCATCACGGGCGTGACGCAGGCGGACTACGACGCGCAGTTCGCGCTGCTCATGAAGATCCGCGACGAATTCTCGGCCACCAACGACTCGGTGAAGACCATCCGCTACGTGCTGTACCAGCTCGACGAGCGGGCCAAGGCGATGCCGGATGCGCAGAAGAGCGCGTTCGACGCGGCGGCCGAGCCGCTGCGCGCCACGCTGCAGTCGGTGGCCGACTCGCTGTACCAGTCGCAGAGCCACGCGAGCGAGGATCCGCTCAACTATCCGATCCGGCTGAACAACCGCATCGGCGCGCTGATGGGCGTGGTGTCGAGCGCCTGGGGCCGGCCCACGCAGCAGTCGTACGAGGTGTACGACGTGCTGAGCAAGCTGATCGCCGTGCAGTTCGCGCGGATGAACACCGCGATGAAGGGCGTGGCGAAGGTGAACGCGGTGCTCAAGTCCGCCGGGCAGGAGCCGGTGGTCGTGAAGGCGGAGGACGTGCCGGGTGGCGGAGGCGGGGAGGGGAACTGAGG
>JBJKPA010000233.1:0-9222 GCA_046706905.1 Gemmatimonadaceae bacterium | reverse complement strand
CGCGTGATCTCTTCCTGTCCGCGCTTGGTGTCGCGGACGTGCAGCTCCAGCTCCGAGATGTGGATCGACGAGTAGACGTCGTCCTTGACCACGCGCTCGGAGAGCACGATGGCGTCCTCGAAGTTGTGCCCGTAGTACGGCATGAACGCCACGGTGACGTTCGAGCCGAGGGCGAGCTGCCCCTTCTCGGTGCCGGCGCCGTCGGCCAGGACGTCCCCCACCGCGACCTTCTGCCCGAGCTTGACGAGCGGGCGCTGGTTGATGGCGGTGTCCTGGTTGGTGCGCCAGTACTTCTTGATGCGGTAGCGGTCGTGCTGGGTGAGCCGGGCCAGCGGGCGGTCGTCGTCCGGCTTGCGCCGGTCGCCGGAGCCCGCGTCGACGATGATCTCGTCGGCGGTCACGCGGGTGACGACGCCGGCGCGCTTGGCGATGACCACGGCGCCGGAGTCCACGGCCACCTTCTCCTCGAGCCCGGTGCCGACGAGCGGCGTGCGCGGGTTGAGGAGCGGCACGGCCTGGCGCTGCATGTTCGAGCCCATGAGGGCGCGGTTGGCGTCGTCGTGCTCGAGGAACGGGATGAGCGCGGCGGCGATCGAGACCAGCTGCTCGGGCGCCACGTCCATGTAGTCGATGCGGTCGGGCGGCGTGAGCGGCACGTCGCCCTGCATGCGGCAGAGGACGAGCGCGTCCACGAACGTGCCGTCGGGATTGAGGCGCGCGTTCGCCTGGGCGATGATCGCGTCCTCTTCCTTGTTGGCGTCGAGCCAGGCGATCTCGCCGGTGACCTTGGCGTTCTTGACCACGAGGTACGGCGTCTCGACGAAGCCGAGGTCGTTGACCCGCGCGTAGCAGGCGAGCGACGTGATGAGGCCGATGTTCGGGCCTTCCGGCGTCTCGATGGGGCACATGCGGCCGTACTGCGAGTAGTGCACGTCGCGGACCTCGAACCCGGCGCGCTCGCGCGTCAGGCCGCCGGGGCCGAGCGCCGAGAGGCGGCGCTTGTGCGTGAGCTCGGCCAGCGGGTTGGTCTGGTCCATGAACTGCGACAGCTGCGACGATCCGAAGAACGCCTGGATCACCGCCGAGACCGTGCGCGCGTTGACGAGGTCGTCGAGGGAGATCTTCTCCGGATCGGTGTTGATGGACATGCGCTCCTTGACCAGGCGCGCCATGCGCGACAGGCCGACGGAGAACTGGTTGGCGATGAGCTCGCCGACCGACCGGATGCGGCGGTTGCCGAGGTGGTCGATGTCGTCCACGTGGCCGCGGCCCTCGTGCAGCTCCACGAGGTAGCGCACGATGGCGACGAAGTCCTCGGTGGTGAGCACGGTGTGGTTGGCGGGCGTGGCGAGGCCGAGCCGCTGGTTGATCTTGTAGCGGCCCACGCGGCCCAGGTCGTAGCGCTTGGGCGAGAAGAACAGCCGCTCGAGCGCCTGCTTGGCGGTCTCCTCGTCGGGGGCGTCGCCGGGGCGGAGCAGCGAGTAGATCTGCGACAGCGCTTCCTTCTGGGCGTGCGTCGGGTCCTTGGCCAGCGTGTTCTTGATGAGTGTGGACTCGGCGCGGCCCGAGGCGACGAACACCTGGACCTTGTTGATCTCGGCGCGGCGGATCTTCTTGATGAGCGTGTCGCTGAGCGACTGGCCGGTCTCGGCGATGACCTCGCCGTCCTCGTCCACGACGTCCACGGCGAGGGTGCGGCGCACGGCGCGCTCGCCGCGCTCGATCGCTTCCTGCTCGTCGCGGAGGTCGATCGCCATGTACGAGGCGAAGACCTTCACCTTCTTGATGTTCTGGCGGCGGAGGCGGTTGTAGACCTCCTCGGTCAGCTCGTCGCCCTCGTGGACGAGGAGCGCCGACTCGGCGCGCTCGCGCTCGGCGCGGGCCTTCTTGGTCCGGGCCTTGGGGGCGTCGGCGGCGGTCTCCTCGCCGGGGAGCTCGATGTCCTGGGCGATGATGGCGCCGATCACCTCCCGGACGTCGGTGCGGCTCTCGCGCTTCTTGGTGAGGTCGAGGTCGCGGATGGCGAAGAAGAGCCGGAGGATGTCCGAGTTGGATCCGTAGCCGAAGGCGCGGAGGAGCGCGGTGGCCGGGAACTTCTTCTTCTTGTCGATGTGGACGTAGATGACGTCGTGGATGTCGACGGTGAACTCGACCCACGATCCGCGGAACGGGATGATGCGGGCCGAGATGAGGCGCTGGCCGTTGGGATGGGTGGCCTCCTCGAAGACGACGCCCGGGGAGCGGTGGAGCTGGCTCACGATCACGCGCTCGGCTCCGTTGATGACGAACGTGCCGAGGGGGGTGAGCAGCGGCAGCTCACCGAGATAGACCTCCTTCTCGATGATGTTGCGGGGCCGCTTGGTGTTGTCGGGGAGCGTCTCGTTGATGACGAGCTGCAGCGTCGCCTTGAGGGGCGCCGAGTACGTCATGTCACGCTCGATGCACTCCTCAACGGAGTACTTGGGCTCGCCGAGGTTGTAGCGAACGAACTCGAGGGAGAAGTTCTCGTGCACGTCGGCGATCGGGAACAGGTCCTTGAAGACCCGTTCGAGGCCGATGTCCTCGCGATCGTGGGAGGCGGCATCCAGCTGGAGCAGGGCGTCGAACGCCCGCGTCTGGATGTCGAGGAGATGGGGCATATCCATCCCCGGCTCGAGCTTTCCGAAGGAAATCTGGTTGATCAATTCAGGCATGGCTCACCCGCGCGCAAGCGACAAAACGACCGTTCCCCGGGGCGCAAACGGGCGCGACCGGGACGGGCCGTGAGACCTCGAAACCGACGATTGTACGGCTGGGATGTGAATTCACTAATAGCAGACCGGCGAAGGGAAGAGGGAGGGACGGAGCCGCGGCGGCTGCCGCGGCCCCGCCGCGCCCCTTACTTCACTTCGACGCCTGCACCCTGCTCTTCCAGCTTGGCCTTGAGCTGCGCGGCCTCTTCTTTCGTGACGCCCGACTTCACGGTCTGGGGCGCGCCGTCGACCAGGTCCTTGGCCTCCTTGAGGCCGAGACCGGTGAGCTCGCGCACGACCTTGATGACCTGGATCTTCTTCGCGCCCGCTTCCTTGAGCACGACGTCGAACTCGGTCTGCTCCTCGGCGGCCGGAGCCGCCGCGCCACCGGCGCCACCGGCGGCCGGCGCCCCGCCCACGGGGGCGGCGGCGATCGTCACGTTGAACTTCTCCTTGAAGGCCTCGATCAGCTCGGACAGCTCGAACACCGACATGTTGCCGATTGCTTCGAGAATCTCGTCCTTGCCCAGCGTTGCGTTAGCCATTGTCGTTCCTCTCCTCGTAGTTCCCAGGCTTCCCTGGGGCGTTGGTCAGGCGATACGCCTGGGAAATATCAGGCACCCTCGCGCTGCGTCTTGAGCGCGTCGAGTGCACCGGCAAACATGTACAGCAGGCCGTTGAGCGCGCCCGCGAAGGCGGCCATCGGCGCCTGCATGCTGGCCCCGAGCTGGGCGAGCATCTGCTCGCGCGACGGCATGGCGGCCAATTTCTGCACCTGCGCGGCGTCGAGGACGCGGCCGTCCATCAGCCCGCCCTTCACCACCGGCTTCTGGTCGTTCTCCCTGGCGAAGTCGGCCAGGACCTTGGCCGCGGTCAGCGGATCGCGCGAGACGACGAGTCCCGTGGGGCCGCGGAGCGGCTGCACGGTGAGCCCGGCCTCGTTCACGGCCCGCAGCGCCAGGGTGTTCTTGATGACCACGTACTCGACCTTGGCCCGGCGCAGGCGGCGCCGGAGCTCCGTCATGCGCTTCACGTTCAGCCCGGTGAAGTCCGTGTAGTAGAGCGTCGTCGCGCCCGCCATCTTCTCCTTCAGCTCGGCGACGAGCTGTTCCTTCTCGACTCGTTTCATCGCTCGTTACCGGTAGGGAGTGGTGTCGATGGTGACGCCGGGGCCCATGGTGCTGGACACCGCGACGTTGCGGACGTACACGCCTTTGGTCGCGCTCGGCTTGGCGCGGACGATCTGATCCATGAACGCGGTGAAGTTCTGCTCCAGCGCGTCGAGGCCGAACGACGCCTTGCCGATGGCGGCGTGCACGTTGCCGGCCTTGTCCACGCGGAACTCGATCTTGCCCGCCTTGGTCTCCTTCACGGCGGCGCCGACGTTGAACGTCACGGTGCCGGCCTTGGGGTTGGGCATGAGCCCGCGCGGGCCGAGGATGCGCCCGAGCTGTCCCAGCTGTCCCATCTGGTCCGGCGTGGCGATCAGCACGTCGAAGTCGAGCCAGCCGTCCTTGATCTTCTGGACGAACTCGACGCCGACGTGGTCGGCCCCCGCATCCTGCGCTTCCTTGGCCTTGTCGCCCACCGCGATCACCAGCACGCGCACCGATTTGCCGGTGCCGGCGGGGAGCACGACGGTGCCGCGCACGATCTGGTCGGCGTGGCGCGGATCCACCCCCAGGCGGACCGCCACCTCGATCGTCTCGTCGAACTTCGCGAAGGCCCCGGTCTTGACCAGCTCCAGGGCCTGGCGGGCCTGATACGACAGTTTGATGTCGCGGCGCTGGGCCGCGGTGTTGTATTTCTTCCCGTGGGTCCGCATCAGTCGGACACCTCGAGTCCCATCGAGCGGGCCGCGCCGGCCACCATGGCCATGGCGGACTCGATGGAATCACAGTTGAGGTCCGGCATCTTGATCTCGGCGATCTTCCGCAGCTGGGCGCGGGTGACGGTGCCGACCTTGTTGCGGTTCGGCTGGCCCGAGCCCTTCTCGATCCCCGCTTCCTTTTTCAGGAGCACCGCCGCCGGCGGCGTCTTGAGGATGAAGGTGAACGATTTGTCGGCGTAGATCGTGACCTCGACCGGCAGGATCATCCCATCCTGGCTCTGCGTGCGGGAGTTGAACTCCTTGCAGAAGGCCATGATGTTGATGCCCTGCGGGCCGAGCGCCGTACCGACCGGGGGCGCCGGGTTGGCGCGGCCGGCCGGGATCTGCAGCTTGACGAACCCGGTGACTTTCTTGGCCATAAGACTCCTTCGCTCGTTGGCCGCGACTCAGCGCACGGCGAACTCCCACTGTTGTTTACGGCGTCGGAGTGGTGGCCGACGGAACCACACCTCACCCTTCCCCGCCCCACCGGTGAGTCGGTGAGTCAGTACGACTTCAACTGCAGGTAATCCAGTTCGACCGACGTGGGCCGGCCGAACAACGAAACGGAAACTCTCACCTTGCCCTTGTCGGGCATCACTTCCTCGACCGTGCCGTTGAAGTCGGTGAACGGGCCCTCGGTGATCGCCACCGCCTGCCCGACGAGGAACGGGATCTCCTCGACCGGCTCCTGTTCCTCGACTTCCTCGGCGATGCCGAGCAGCCGGTTGACCTCCTCCGGCCGCAGCGGCTGCGGGAACCGCTCCTGCCCCACGAACTTGATCACACCCTGGATCGAGTTGATGGTGTGGAGCGTTTCCTGATTCATGTCCATCTCGACGAGCACGTACCCCGGAAAGAGCTTGCGCTCGACATTGACCTTCTTGCCGTTCTTGATCTCGACCACTTCCTGCGTCGGTACCAGCGCCTGACGGATCGGGCGCTCGGCGGCCGGTCGCGGGTCCTGATCGATCTTGCGCTGGATCAGCGACCGTACCTTGTTCTCGTGCCCGGACGTCGTCTGGATGGCGTACCAGCGGTGCTCCATGGCTAGTGCCCCACGAACAGCGCCGGCAGCAGCCGGACGAGCAGGCCGTTGAGCACGAAGTCCATGATCGTGATCGCCATGCCGATGATCAGCACGAAGATGATGATCGAGATCGTGGCCGACCGGACCTGCGGCACATCGGGCCAGGTGACCTTGCGGAGCTCGCTCATTACCGATTGGTAATAGTCGATGCTGCCGCGGACGAAGCCGACCTTCGACTCGCCCCCCTGCGGCGTCAGCTCGGCCATGATTACTTGGTTTCCTTGTGCACCTGGTGCTTGTTGCAACGCGGACAGTACTTCTTCCACTCGACGCGCTCCGGATGGGCGCGCCGGTTCTTCATCGTGAAGTAGTTCCGGTTCTTGCACTCACTGCACGCGAGGATGATTTTTTCGCGAGGCATGTCGAAATCTCGTGTTGTTCGCGGGCGCTACCCCGCGGGTCCTGCACCTGCCGATCGGTGACACCAGAGCTCGCGATCGGGATTGAACCGATGACCTCACCCTTACCAAGGGTGTGCTCTACCGACTGAGCTACGCGAGCAACGCTGTTCCCTGCTCCCGCCAACGCGGGTCCTACCGAAGCATCGAGCCGCCACGAACGCTGCGGCGGCCCGCCGACCCTCTCCGCTCCTTCGCTTTTCCGTCGCCCACCGGCGACCACCCAGAGCGGGAGACGGGGCTCGAACCCGCGACATCAAGCTTGGAAGGCTTGCGCTCTACCAGCTGAGCTACTCCCGCGTTGTCTCGCGTCCCCCGCCCGCATCACCGCCTGACACACATGGTGGGGGAAGGATTCGAACCTTCGAAGGCATAAGCCGGCAGATTTACAGTCTGCTCCCGTTGGCCGCTTGGGTACCCCACCGCGCTACGCGCCCCCGCCCGCGCGCCAGACCCCGCGCACGACCTCGACTCAGAGCTGACGGCGAGAATCGAAC
Organism: Gemmatimonadaceae bacterium; assembly: GCA_046706905.1. GTDB lineage: Bacteria > Gemmatimonadota > Gemmatimonadetes > Gemmatimonadales > Gemmatimonadaceae > JAGWRI01. The sequence goes on along the minus strand of JBJKPA010000233.1, from coordinate 2,635 downwards.
TCGCAACCGCCTGATTACAAATCAGGTGCTCTGCCAATTGAGCTACGTCAGCAACCGGGCAGTTTTGCGCGAGACTCGTAGGATACCAGGCCGTACGACAAGTGTCAAGCCGCGCTCCCCCGGTCACTTACGGAGAAACGCCTGGTTACTTCCCTAGCCCACCGGCTTCCACTTCGTGCCACCCGGCGTGTCCTCGATCGCGATCCCCCGCGCCGTCAATTCCCCACGGATCCGGTCCGCCTCCGCGAAGTCCCGCCGCTCCCTCGCCGCCCGACGCGCCGAGAGCCGCTCCTCCACCCACGACGCCAACTCCGGGTCCGCTACCGTCCGGTCCGGGATCAGGTCCAGCACTCCGTTCATCGTCTCGAAGGCCCGCCGAGCCTCGGCCAGCGCCGCCTCGTCGGTTCCCCCCCGGTCCAACTCTGCATTCGCCGCGTTAATGAAGGTGAAGAGGGCCCCGGCAGCCTTCGGCGCGTTCAGGTCGTCGAACAGCGCGGCCTCGAAGTCGGCCACCGCCGCCCCGGCCGCCGCCGCCAGCGCCGGCGTCCCGCCGCGAGCCTGCGCGAGGCGCTCGGAGAAGTCGCCCACCCGGCGGACCGCCTCGGCGCTGGCGTCCAGCGCCTCCTCCGACAGGTTGAGCTCCTTCCGATAGTGGGCGCTGAACACGAAGTGCCGGATGGCGGCGGCCGAGACGCGGGCCTCCCGCAGCCCCTGGACGGTGCTCACGTTCCCCACGCGCTTGGCCATCTTGGCCCCCTCGGTGAGAAGGAAGGCGCCGTGGCACCAGCAGCGCGAGAAGGGCACGCCGGTGGCGGCTTCCGACTGCGCGATCTCGTCCTCGTGGTGCGGGAAGATGAGGTCCACGCCCCCCGTATGGATGTCCAGGGTCTCGCCGAGAAGGTCCATGGCCATGGCCGAGCACTCGAGGTGCCAGCCGGGGCGGCCGCGTCCCCAGGGAGAGTCCCACGCGGCGCCCACGCGCTCGTCCTCTTCCTTGGCGGCCTTCCAGAGGGCGAAGTCCTGCGCGTTCTCCTTGGCGTAGTCGTCCTGGGCGACGCGCGCCCCGGACTTGATCTCGCGCGTGTCGAGGCGCGACAGACGGCCGTACTCCGGAAAGCGTCCGATCGCGAAATACACCGAGCCGTCCTCGGCCTGGTAGGCCACGCCGGCCTTCATCAGCCGCTCGACGAGGGCGATCATCTGCGGGATGTACTCGGTGGCCTTGGGGTACGCCTCGGCGGCCTCGATACGGAGGTACTTCCGGTCGGCGTGGAAGATCTCGGTCACCGGCTCGGTGATCTCGCGGATGTGCTTTCCCTGCTCGTTGGCGCGCTTGATGATCTTGTCGTCGACGTCGGTCAGGTTCATCACCTGGCGCACCTTCCACCCGCGGAGCCGCAGGGCGCGGCGCAGGAGGTCGTTGAACAGGAAGGTGCGGAAGTTCCCGAGGTGGGCCGGGTTGTAGACGGTGGGCCCGCAGCTGTAGAAGCGCACGGTGTCCCCGACGGCGGGCGCGAAGGGCTCGACGCGGCGGGAGAGCGTGTTGTAGAGCTGGAAGTCGGGGGCGGGCATGGGCGTCTTCACAATGTAGCGGGCGGCACAACGGGGATCGGCACGGTGGGCACGCGATCCTCGTCGAAGGCGGCGCGGACGCGGCGGCGCATCTCGCCGGTGGCGGCGTCGAGGTCGGCGGGCTTGGTGCGCGCACCGATGCCCAGGGTCACGGTGCCGGGCCCGAACTTCTCGATGCCGGTGACGGCCGGCGGCTGCAGGAAGCGCGGCTGCCAGGCGGGATCGGCGGCGAGTGCGGTGGCGACGCGCGACAGGCTCTTGGCCGCGACCTCGGCGGCGTTCCAGGGCACCTCGATGTTCACGGCGGCGCGGCGCCAGGTGCGCGAGAGGTTGGTGACCTGCACGATCTGGCCGTTGGGAATGATGTGCAGCGCGCCGGTGGCGGCGCGCACGTAGACGAGCCGCAGCGTGAGGTCCTCGACCGTGCCCTCGACGGTGCCGATGCGGACGCTGTCGCCGAGGCCGAACTGGTGCTCGAACTGGAGGAAGAATCCGGTGACGTAGTCGCGCACCAGACTCTGCGAGCCGAACGAGATGGCGAGGCCGAGCACGCCGGAGACGGCCAGCAGGGGATTCGTATCGAGGCCGAACGCCCGCATGGACATGATGACGACGACCACCACGACCACGACCTGCCCGGCGTTGCGGAGGAAGATGGCCAGCGTGCGGGCCCGCTGCTCTCGGGCGGGCCCGCCCTCGTCGCCGGGTGCCCGGCGGGCCATGCGCTCGATGCGGTTCGCCGTGATGCGGACGGCGAACCAGGCGACGGCCCCGACGAGAAGCGTGGCGCCGAATTCGCGCAGCGACGCGACGAGCTCGTGGAGGCTCTGCGGAAGGTGCGTGGCGCCCTGGAGGACGAGCAGGTCGAGTCGGAGCACCCGGAAAAGCTAGGGGCGCAGCGGCGCGAGGGTCAACGGACGACCGGGGCTCCTCCGCGCTCGGCGACGCGCGCCGGCGGCCGGCGGTCGGCGCGGGGGCCGGCGTCGAACAGCCGGCCGTCGTGCATCTCGCGGACGTCGCCGGCCAACGCACCCACGGCCGTGAGGTCGCGCCCGGTGAGGAG
>JBJKPA010000232.1:0-3104 GCA_046706905.1 Gemmatimonadaceae bacterium | reverse complement strand
TTCATCGGGTACTGGTTGTCGGGGCAGAGGCTGACCAGTTCGTAATCGCGTTCCAGGTCGGGGTACTGAACCTTCTCAGCCAGCAACATGGTCAGTTCGCACATGTCGTCCAGCGCCGCCTTCACCGCCGGCAGCGGCATGGCGCCGATCACGGCCCGCGCGTCGTCGGCCGAGTCGGTCTCCGCCAGGTAGACGGTCTCGAGATGGCCCAGCGGCGAGGCGGCGCCCACGCGGGCCCACTGCACGAACAGCAGGTAGGCGGCGAACCGCGCCGTGCCCTCCGTCTCGTCCACGGCGATGTCCACGCTGTACGAGAAGCCGTCCGAGCCCTCGAACGCCGCCGGCCGGTCGTGCACCGCCATGTACCCGCCCAGGGTGTTGGCGTCGCCCTTCGAGTGGTCGGCGGGGAGGAACTGCCCGGGCATGATCAGCGGCGGCGGCCCACCATCTCGCGCAGGACGTTGCCCGTGATGAAGGCCACGTTCGCGGGGCGCTCGGCCAGCCGCCGCATGAGGTACGGGTACCACTGCGTGCCGAACGGGACGTACACCCGCAGCCGGTAGCCGTCGCGCACGAGCTGCTCCTGCAGGTCGCGGCGCACGCCGTAGAGCATCTGGAACTCGTAGCGGTCGTTGGCGATCCCCTTCTCCGCCACGAACCGCTTGGCCTCGGTGACCAGCGCCGGGTCGTGCGTGGCGATGGCGGGATAGTTGCCGTGCTCGAGCAGCGTGTGCATGCACTTCACGTAGCTCGCGTCCACGTCCTTCTTGTCCGGGTACGCCACGGCCGCCGGTTCCTTGTACGCGCCCTTGCAGATGCGCACCCGGCACTTGAGCTGGTTGGCCCGCTCGACGTCGGCCTGCGTGCGGTACAGGTAGCTCTGGAGCACGATCCCGACGTGCTGCTTGAACCCCGGGTAGAGCCGCTCCTCGAACAGGCGCAGCGTGCGCTCCGTGTAGGCGCTGGACTCCATGTCCAGCCGCACGAAGGTGCCGTAGCGCTGGGCGCGCTCCAGCACGTCGCGCATGATCGAGACGCACAGCTCCTCGGAGATGTCCATGCCCATCGCCGTGAGCTTGACCGAGACGTTGGCATCGATGCCGGTCTCGTGGATGCGGTCGAGGATGTTGAGGTAGGCGTCGCGCGCGGCGCGGGCCTCCTGCTCGTTGGTCACGCTCTCGCCCAGCAGGTCGAGCGACGCCGAGATGCCCTTGGCGTTGAGGGCGCGGACGGCCTCGACCGCGTTCTCGAGCTGCTCGCCGGCCACGAACCGGCTGGCGAACGACTTGGCGAACCGGTTCTTGCGGACGAACCGGAAGACGTGCGGCTGGTTGGAGAGGTACAGGAGCGTCGAGCGGAACATACGGCCTCAGGGATCGGTCGGATCGGGATATGCAAAAAATAACGGCCCGCACGGGGGTGCGGGCCGTCGGTCGGTCAGGGCTCCCTGGGCACGGGCTGGAGCGGGGCATTTACCCCGAATGGCTCGACCACCCGGAGGATCGGGTAGGTCTTTCCCGGTCCGATCCAGTCGTCCATGATGTTCCACGTCACATATCCGTCGTCGCTCTCCGGCTCGAGGAGGTACATGGCGAGGATGCCCCGCGGCTGGGCCTCCCGGATGATGTAGGTGCCCTTGGGGAGCGTGGTGGCGAACGACGACCAGAGCCCCGCCAGCCGCTCCTCGTGGTGCCCCTGGTACTCCCGCGGATTCCGGATCACGGAGTCGATGGCGAACCGCTCGGCGGCCACGCTGAGCGTGTCCACGAGCTGCTCGACGTACACCCCCTGGAGCTGGAGCCGCGCGATCAGCGCCTTCTGGCCGGGGCCGAAGGCGTACGCCACCGGCATGCGGCGGTCGAGGGTGGACTGGAAGCGGTCGAAGATCGGCATCCGCTCGGTGTGGAACCGGCCCACGCGCTTGTAGCCGCGCCTCACGCCGGGGAGCTTCTCGGTGCTGTCGGGAAGCTTGGCCAGGTCCTCGAGGATGATGTCCCCGTACGTGGGGTGCCGGGTGTACTCCGACTGCAGCGACACGTAGGGCGCCTCGCTGGGCGTGGTGCCGCCCTCGATCGTCTCGCGGTCGGCCTTGTGCGAGAGGGCCACGATCTCGTCGCCGTTGGCAGCGAGGAGCGACAGCAGCTCGCCCACGAAGGCGTAGGTGGACGCGATCCGGGTGCGGAACGGATCGTGCGAGTACGCCTCGGCCAGGATGCCGATGCGGCCGCGCACGCCGTAGTAGTTGGTGCCGTAGCGGGGACGCGCGTCGTAGGTGTACCAGCCGCGCGGGCCGTTGGGGGGCGTCTCGACGTTGCCGTAGTCGAACGTCTGGATGCGCTCGCGGGCCAGGAGGTTGCGCCGCACGGCCGGGAGCAGCGTGTCCCGCGTGAACGCCCCGGTGTACTTGGCGGCCGGGCTCAGCGAGCCGGCGTAGGTGAGGGCGTAGCCGGTGTACGTGCCGTCGGTCGTGTGGAGGTCCACGAACACGTCCGGGTCCCACGTGTCGAACATGCGCAGCGAGGCCTGCGTTTCGGGCGCCTCGGCCTTGATGTAGTCGCGATTGAGGTCGAGCCCCTGGGCGTTGGCGCGTTGCCCGACCAGCTCCGGGCCGTCCTGCTCGGGCCGGTTCTTCGCCTGCGGGCCCAGCGAGTCGTTGCCGTCGGCGTTGTAGATCGGGACCACGACCAGGACGAGCGAGTCGAGCACGTTGGGCGCCTTGTCGGCGGTGAGCTCGCGGAGCATGGCGAGCATGGCTTCCTTGCCCGCCACCTCACCGCCGTGGATGTCGCCCTGGATGTAGACGATGGGCCGGTCGAGGCGCTTGGCCTCGGCGGCCGAGGTCACGCGCGGCCGCGAGGCGACGACGAACGGGATCTCCTTCCCCTCGCTCGTCTTGCCGATGTCCCCCACGTAGATCTGGGAGTCCTCGAGCTGCTTGAGCGTGTCGATGAACGCCATGACGTCGGCGTACCGCGACGTCTCCTGGAAATTGGTCCGCTCGGCGCGGGTGAGCGGGCGCCGGGTGGCGAAGTTCGTGGGGTAGATGGCGTGGACGTTGACCGGCGACACCGCGCTCCGCTGGCCGCGTTCGGGCCGGGGGGGGC
>JBJKPA010000231.1:0-3452 GCA_046706905.1 Gemmatimonadaceae bacterium | reverse complement strand
GTGGACGTCGGGCGCCACGACCTGGAGCGCATCGCGCGCGCGTCGCTGGTCGTGACCAGCCCCGGCGTGCCGCCCGACGCGCCGCCGCTGGTGGCGGCGCACGGCGCGGGGGTGCCCGTGGTGAGCGAGGTCGAGGTCGCGCTCCGCTTCCTGCCCGCCCTGCGCTACGTGGCCGTGACCGGCACCAACGGCAAGACGACGACCACGACGCTGGTCGCGCACCTGCTGCGCGCGCTCGGCCTGCGCGCCGAAGCGGCGGGGAACATCGGGCATCCGTTGAGCGAGCTGGCGCTCTCGCCGGAGCCCGCGCCCTGGGTGGCGCTCGAGGTCTCGTCGTTCCAGCTCCACGACACGCCCTCCATCGCGCCCGACGTCGGCGTGCTGACCAACCTCTCGCCCAACCACCTGGACCGCTACGCGGGCGTCGAGGCGTACTACGCCGACAAGGCGCTCCTCTTCCGGAACGCCACGGCGGGATCCACCTGGGTCACGAACCGCGACGACGGGGCGGTGCAGGACATGGTCCGCGGCCTGCCCGGGTTCCACGCCGATTTCTCGACGGCCGGGGCGGCCGACGCCTGGTACGATCGGGAGCGCGACCAGCTCTTGGTACTGGGCGAGCCGCTGATCGCGCGCAGCGAGTTTCCGCTGCTCGGCGACCACAACGTGGCCAACGCGCTGGCCGCGGCGCTCGCCGTGATGCTGGCCGACCCCGGGCACCGCACGCGGATCTCGGTGGCCCGGCTCGCCCGCGGGCTCCACGACGTCTCGGCGCTGGAGCATCGCATCGAGCCGGCCGGCGAGTGGGGCGGCGTGACGTGGATCAACGACTCGAAGTCCACCAACGTGATGTCCACGCTCGTCGCGCTCCGCGGCATGACGCGGCCCGCCGTGCTCCTGCTCGGCGGGCGGCACAAGGGCGAGCCGTACACCGGGCTGGCCGACGAGGTCAAGCGCACCGTGCGGCAGGTGATCGCGTACGGCGAGGCGGCGCCGATCGTCGCCCGCGACCTGCGGAAGACCGTGCCGATCACCGAGCTCAAGCCGGGCACGGCGTTCGCCGAGGTGGTCGCGGCGGCGCGCGCCGCCGCCCAGCCCGGCGACGTCGTGCTGCTCTCGCCCGCCTGCTCCAGCTACGACATGTTCGACAACTACGAGCAACGGGGCGCCGAGTTCAAACGGCTGGCGGGGCAGGGGTGATGGAATTCGGCGGCGCCGACGATCTCGCCGCGGGCACCGGGGGCACGGGCGCCTCCGGCCGGGGGGACCGCCCCGACATGCGGGAGCGCTGGCGCATGGGAGCCGAGGCCAAGGCACTCACCCTGATCACCGCCGCCGTGCTCGCCTTCGGGTTGGCCGTGCTGTACAGCGCGAGCGCCATCGTGGCGATGAACGAGGGCCACTCCAGCGCCTACTATCTGATCCGGCAGCTCGAGGGCGCGGCCGTGGGCATCGTGGCGTTCGCGATCGCCGCCAAGATGGACGCCGGAAAGTGGGAGGAGTGGGCCTGGCCGCTGATGTGGCTCACGATCGCGACGATGATCGCCTGTCTCGTGCTGCCGGCCAGCATCGCGCCGCGCGTGCACGGCTCCAAGCGGTTCCTGTTCGGCACGTCGCTGCAGCCGTCGGAGCTCGGGAAGTTCGGCGTGATCGTGTGGGTGGCGATGCTCACCGTGAAGAAGGGCGACCAGCTGCGCCACCTGACGCGCGGCCTGCTGCCGTTCCTCGTCGTCATCGGGCTGCTCGACGTGCTGGCGATTCTCGAGCCCGACCTCTCGGTGGCCATGCTGTACACGCTGCTCATGGCCGTCATCCTGTACGCGGGCGGGGCGCGCATCGGGCATTTCGTGGCGCTGGGCGCGATCACCATCCCCTTCCTCTGGACCAAGGCCGAGCGGCTGCAGTACGCGGTGCTGCGGCTGACCAGCTTCTTCGATCCGGGCGCCGCGCCCGCCACCGTGAGCTACCAGCTCCAGCAGTCGCTGGTCGCGGTGGGCTCGGGACGCCTGTTCGGGGTCGGGTTCGGCGAGGGGCGCCAGCAGTACGGCTTCCTGCCCTTTCCGTACAGCGACTTCATCGCCAGCAACATCGGCGAGGAGTGGGGATTCCTCGGCCTCGCCGCGATCACGCTCGCCTTCGCGGCGTTCGCGCTGTTCGGGTTCCGCATCGCGCGGCAGGCGCGCTCGCCGTTCCTGCAGTTGGTCGCCGTGGGGCTGACCTTCGTCACCGTGCTCACGGCGCTGCTCCACATCGGCGTCGTGGTGGGGCTGCTGCCCACCACGGGGCTCACGCTGCCGTTCGTGTCGTACGGGCGGTCGAACCTCGTGCTCACGCTGTTCACCACCGGCGTGCTCGTGAACATCGGGAGCACCAAGGAGCGGGTGTACGGCGCGTCGGCCACCGACCCGCTGGCCCGCTGATGTCATGCGCGTGATCTTCGCCGGCGGCGGCACGGGCGGACACCTCTATCCGGGGCTCGCCATCGCGCGCGCCCTGGTGCGGGTGCGTCCCGACGCCGAGCCGTTCTTCGTGGGCGCGCAGCGCGGCATCGAGCGCCACGTGCTGCCCAAGGCCGAGTTCCCCTTCCGCCTGCTCGACCTCCACCCGCTGCACCGGCGCTCGCCGTGGAAGAACTGGCGCACGGCGACCTCGGCGATCCGCGTCTGGCGCGAGATCGGGGAGCTGGTGAAGGAGCGCCGGCCGGCGCTCGTCGTCGGCACGGGGGGCTACGCGTCGGGGCTGATGCTCGAGTATGCGCGGCGCAAGCGCATTCCCATCGTGCAGCAGGTGGGGGACAGCTTTCCCGGGCTCACGGCGCGCCGCTACGCGCGGTTCTGCGAGGAGGTGTACCTCACCTTTCCCGAGGCGGCGCGCTTCCTGCGCGCGGGACCGAATACGAAGATCGTGGATACGGGGGCGCCCATCGACCCGCCCACCTCGGTGAGCCTCTCGCACGCCACGGCGCGGGCCAAATGGGGATTCCCGCGCGACGGCGGCCCGGTGCTGCTCGTCTACGGCGGTAGCCAGGGGTCGCTCGCCATCAATCGCGCGGTGGCGGCGATGATCCAGATGGGACTCCCCGACGACCTGCACGTCATCTGGGGCACCGGCAAGGGCACGTACGAGGAGTTCGCCCCCCTGCAGACCGATCGCGTGCGGGTGTGCGACTATCTCGCGCCGATCGCCGACGCGTATGCGGCGGCGGATCTCGCCATCGCGCGCGCCGGCTCGATGACGACCAGCGAGCTGCTGGCGTGGAAGATTCCCGCCATTCTCGTGCCGCTCCCCAACGCCGCGGCGCAGCATCAGACCACCAACGCCGCCACGCTCGAGCACGCCGGCGCGGCCATCCACCTGCCGCAGCAGTATCTCACCGGGGCCAAGCTGCACGAGCTGATCGCCGGACTGCTGGACGATCGGCCGCGCCTGGAACGGCTGGCGCAGGCGGCGGC
>JBJKPA010000230.1:0-4395 GCA_046706905.1 Gemmatimonadaceae bacterium | reverse complement strand
AAGACGCCGAGGATCGCCGCCATCCATCCCAGCGTCGTCGCGGCGTTCTTCGACGCCGGATTCCGGCGGCGGACTCACCGGATTTGCGCTGGTGTTCCTCATTCTGCGCGCGTTCGCCGAAGGATGCGTGGCGATGACCGGCACCGAGGCGATCTCGAACGGCGTGACCGCGTTCCGGAATCCGGCGTCGAAGAACGCCGCGACGACGCTGGGATGGATGGCGGCGATCCTCGGCGTCTTCTTCATCGGCACGAGCTACCTGGCGCGGCACTACGGCGTGATGCCGAGCGCCAACGAGACCGTGCTGTCGCAGCTCGGGCGGCACGTGTTCGGCGGCGGGTGGGCCTACTATCTGCTGCAGTACTCCACCTTCGCAGTGCTGGTGCTGGCGGCGAATACCGCGTTCGCCGACTTCCCGCGGTTGTCGAGCCTGCTGGCCGAGGATCGGTACATGCCGCACCAGCTCGCGGCACGCGGCGACCGGCTGGCGTTCTCGAACGGCATCGTGGCGCTGTCGTTCGTGGCAATCGTGCTGGTGTGGGTCTTCCGCGGCGATACCTCGGCGTTGATTCCGCTGTACGCCATCGGCGTCTTCCTGTGCTTCACGCTGTCGCAGGCCGGCATGGTGCGCCACTGGTTCGCGGCGCGGGGCGACGGCTGGTGGTGGCGGGCCGGGCTCAACGGGCTGGGGGCGCTGGCCACGGCACTGGTGTTCCTGGTGCAGATCGCCACCAAGTTCGTGCACGGCGCGTGGATCGTGGTGCTGATCATCCCGCTCATCATCTGGATGCTGGTGGCGATCCACCGGCACTATCTCCAGTTCGCCGAGGAGATCCGGTACACGGGCCAGGCGCCGATCATGTTCATGCACCACACGGTGGTCGTGCCCGTCAGCGGGATCACCAAGGCGACCGCCGGAGCGCTGGTGTACGCGACCACGATCTCGGAGGACGTCCGCGCGGTCACGGTGAGCGTGGACGCGGGGGGGACCGATGCGCTCCGCGCGAAATGGGCGGAGTGGGACATCGACGTGCCGCTGGTCGTGCTCGAGTCGCCGTACCGGTCCGTGATCCGTCCGATCGTGAATTACGTGCGCGACCTGGAGCAGAACGGCGAGGCCGATCTCGTCACGGTGATCGTGCCCGAGATCGTGCCCCACCACTGGTGGGAGCACCTGCTGCACAACAAGACGGCATTGTACATCCGCACGGCGCTGCTCTTCCGCCCCAAGGTCGTGGTCACGGCGGTGCCGTACCTGCTGGGGTACGCCGTGCGGCTGCAGGATCTGGCGTTCCGCGAGGAGCCGGTGCCCGCGCCGCCCACCGCGGCCCCCTGACGCCCCTCACCCCTACGGCGCGAACGACCCGCCGCCCACCCGCACCGTCCGCGTGAGCCGGATGTCGGCCGACGACGAGCCCACACGCAGCTCGATGGGCTCGGCCTCCACCCGCCACCGCTGGGCGTTCGGATTCCAGTAGGCCAGCGACCGTGCGGGCACGTGCAGCGTCACGGTGCGCGTCTCACCGGGCGCGAGGTGCACGCGCGCGAAGCCGCGCAGGTCCTCGCGTGCCCGCGGGACCACCGAGTCCGGGTGGCGCACGTAGAGCTGCACGACCTCGTCGCCGGCGCGCGCGCCGGTGTTCGTGACGTCCACCTGGACGGCCAGGGTGTCGGACGGGCCGATCGAGTCGGCGCTCACGCGGAGATCCGCGTAGGCGAACGTGGTGTAGCTCAGGCCGTAGCCGAACGGATAGAGCGGCGTGCCATTAAAGAATCGATATGTCCGGCCGGCCATGCCGTAACTGTCGAAGGGCGGCAGGTCGTGTACGCTGCGGTAGAAGGTGACCGGCAGCCGGCCCGCCGGGTCGTAGGCGCCGAACAGCACGTCGGCCACCGCGGTGCCACCGGCCTCGCCCGGATACCACGCCTCGAGGATCGCCGGCACGTGCGCCTGCGCCCAGTTCACGGCCAGCGCGCTGCCGCTCATCAGCACGAGTACGGTCGGCTTGCCCAGCGCCGCGACGCTCTGCATCAGCGCCTCCTGCGGCGCCGGCAGGGCCAGCGACGTGCGGTCGCCCCCGAGGAACCCGGGGATGTCCAGCCGGCTCTCCTCGCCCTCCATCCCCGACGTCAGGCCCAGCACGAGCACCACCGCGTCGGCGCGGCTCGCCGCGTCCAGCGCCCCCGCGGCGAGCCACGCCGCGGGCGGCACCCACGCAAACTGGAGCCGCGCGTCGCCGCCCGACTGCGACGCCTCGAGCCGGAACCGGTAGGTGTGGCCCGAGTCGAGGGGCACGGTCGCGCGCACGGTCACCGGGCGCGCGTATTCGCCAGGCTGGAGCGCGGAGTCGGCGGCGGCGCGGGGCCGCGTGGCCTGCGTGGACGAGAGCACGAGCGAGTCGTCCAGCCAGAGGTCGAACCGCACCGTGCCCCGGAGCTGGAGGACGTAGGCGCCCGATGCGGGGGCGCGGAAGCTCCCGGTCCAGCGGACGCCGAAGTCGCCGGGGTTCAGGTTCGGGCGCGGCGCGGCCGTGCCCCAATCCGCATTGACCGTGGAATCGGCCGCCGAATCCACGGGCGATCCCTGGAAGTCGTGGCTTCCATAGTACGTCACGCGGAGCCCGGCGCCGCCGCTGTCGAACACCGCCGCCGGCACCGGCTCGACCATTGCCAGTCCGTCGGCCAGCTCGGAGCCCTGCGCGTAGAGCACGCGCGTGTGGGCGCCCACCGCGGCGCGAATGCCGCGCAACGGCGTGATGGAGTCGCTGGGCGATCCGTTGTAGTTGCCCAGCAGCACGTCGGGCGCGTCGGCGTCGGGGCCGATCACGGCGATCGTGCCGAGATCCTTGCGCAGCGGCAGGAGGTTCCCGTCGTTCTTGAGCAGCACCATGGACTCGCGCGCCGCCCGCAGCGCGAGCGCCCGATGGGCCGGCGTGTCCACGTCGTCGAGGCCGAAGTGCGACCAGGGCACCGAGTCGGGCGGATCGAACATGCCGAGCCGCATGCGGGCCAGGAACAGCCGGTCCACGGCCGTGTCGATGCGCGCTTCGGTGATGAAGCCCGAGTCCACGGCGGCGGTGAGGGCGGCGAAGGTCCGGCCGCAATCGAGGTCGGTGCCGGCCTTCACCGCCGCGGCGGCGGCCGCGGCGGCGTTGGGCTCCTGCTGGTGCGTGCGCCAGATGTCGGCCACCGCGTCGCAGTCGGAAACGACGTACCCGGGAAAGTGCCACTGCCGGCGCAGAATCGTGTCGAGCAGCAGGTGGCTGGCACACGACGGCACGCCGTCGAGCGCGCTGTAGGCGCACATCACCGAGTAGGCGCCGCCCTGCACGATGCCGGCCCGGAACTGCGCCAGGTAGGTCTCGCGCAGGTCGCGCTGCGAGACCACGGCGTTGAAGACGTGGCGCTCGGGCTCGGGGCCGCTGTGGACGTCGAAGTGCTTCTCGGTGGAGACCGTCTTGAGGTAGCGGGGATCGTTCCCCTCCATGCCGCGCACGAACTGCACCGCGAGGTGCCCGGAGAGGAAGGGATCCTCGCCGTACGTCTCCTGCCCGCGGCCCCACCGCGGGTCGCGGAAGATGTTGACGTTGGGGGACCAGAACGTGAGCCCGGCGAAGCGCGCGTGGCGTCCGTGGGCGATGGCGTCGTTGTACTTGCCGCGCGCCTCGTCGGAGATGACCGTCGCCTCCTGGTACACGAGCGAGTCGTCCCAGGTCGCCGCCATGCCGATGGCCTGCGGGAACGAGGTGGCGAGTCCGTCGAACGCCACGCCGTGCAGCGCCTCGTTCCAGCACCCGTAGGCGGTGATGCCGAGGCGGGGGATCGCCGCCGCCTGGTCCTGGATCTGCGAAACCTTCTCGGCCAGCGTCATGTGCGCGACGAGGTCGTCGGCGCGCACGGCGAAGGGGAGGCGGACGTCGAGCCACTCGGGCGGGGCGGCGCTCTGCGCGAGGGCAGGCGCCGGCGTGGCGGTCGGGGCGAGCACGAGCGCCGCGGCGAGGGCGGCGGCCCGGAAGCGAGGCGTGGAGCGCATGGCGATGGTCCGGCGGGTGAGAGGGAGAATGTCCCGCCCGGCGGCCGCGCCCACAAGGGCGGGGCTCCGCGGCGGTTCCCCACCGTCATCGAATCGTCATCCGGCCTTCAGGAACGATTCATTCGCGATTCAGCATAACCTCACCGGGCGGTCATCGTTCCGCCATGCAACGGGCGACCGGCACCCGCATCGTGCGGGTAGAAGTGGGTGAACCGGGAGGCCCCATGACGTACACGCTCATCGAATCGCGCGCCGTGCGGCAGCGGCGCACCGGCGGCACGGCGATCAGCGTCGCCGCCCACGTCGGCATCATCGCCGCGGCGGTCGCGCTCACGGCGCGCGCCGCGCGCGCTCCCCCCGCG
>JBJKPA010000229.1:0-9341 GCA_046706905.1 Gemmatimonadaceae bacterium | reverse complement strand
GCCCTGCGCGGCGACGAGCGCTTCGTGCACCGGCTGCGCGCGACCTCCGCCGCCCGGCTCGCGGACGCGCTGCCGGCCGAGGCCGCCGACACCGCGACGCCGTGGCGCGCCGAAGTCGGAACCACGGGCTCGATCGACAGCGTCGTCTTTCGGCGCTGCGAACGGCGAGCGCCGGAGCCGGACGAGGTGGAGGTCGCGATCCACGCGGCCGGTCTGAACTTCCGCGACGTCGTCCTGGCCACGGGTATCGTGGCCGGCCTCGAGGCCGACACCACGTTCGGCAAGAAGATGCTCGGCTCGGACTTCGCCGGAGTCGTCACCCGTCGTGGCGCCGCGGTCACCGATCTCGAACCCGGCGACGCGGTGCTCGGCTTCGCGCCGTCCAGCTTCTCCTCGTACGCGACGACGCGCGCGGCGCTCGTGGCGAAGCGGCCGGACCGTCTCGCCACCATGGACGCGGCATGCGTGCCGGTCGCGTTCGTCACCGCGTGGTATGCGCTCGCGCGGCTCGCCCGGCTTTCGGCGGGAGAGACCGTTCTGATCCACGCCGCCTCGGGCGGGGTCGGGCTCGCCGCGGTGCAGGTCGCGCGATCGTTGGGCGCGACGGTCTTCGCCACCGCCGGCAGCGAGGCGAAGCGCGACTCCCTGCGTTCGCTCGGCATCGAGCACGTGATGGACTCGCGGACGCTGAGCTTCGCGGACGAGATTCGTGAGCGCACGCGAGGCCGCGGGGTGGACGTGGTGCTCAATTCCCTGTCCGGCGACGCGCTCGCGGCGGGCGTCGCGTCGCTCGCCGCGTACGGCCGTTTCGTCGAGTTGGGGAAGGCCGACATCTATCAGAACCAGCCGCTCGAGCTCGGACCGTTTCGCCGGAACCTGTCGTTCTTCGCCGTCGACCTCGACCGCATGTCGCTGGAGCGTCCGCAGTTCGTGGGCGAGATGCTTCGCGAGATCGTGGAGCAATTCGCCTGCGGCCGATTCTCCGCGTTGCCGAACCATGTCTTCGAGATGGGGCAACTGACGGACGCCCTGCGCCTTCTGGCACAGGCACGGCACATCGGGAAGGTCGTCGTTCGGAATCGAGGTTCCGTGGCGGTCAAACCGACACCCGCGGCGACGATTCCGATACGCCCCGACGCCAGCTATCTGATCACGGGCGGGCTCGGCGGCGTCGGCATCGGCGTCGCGCGGTGGCTCGTCGACCGGGGCGCGCAGTCGCTCGTGCTCCTCGGACGGAGTGCACCCGGCGGCGATGCGCAGAACGCGATCGCCGAGCTGCGCGCTCGCGGCACCCGCGTCGAGATCGTGCAGGCGGACGTCACGTCGGACGAGGCGGTTCGCCGGGCGACGGCCCTCATCGCCGCGGACCTGCCGCCGCTGCGCGGCATCTTCCACGCCGCCATGGTCCTCGACGACCGGCCCATCGCCGATCTGTCGCGGCAGAGTCTCGACTTCGTGACGTCGCCGAAGACCCGCGGGGCGTGGAACCTGCACGCGGCCACCGCGGACGTTCCACTCGACTTCTTCGTCTCCTTCTCGTCGATCACCTCCCTGATGGGCAATCCGCACCAGGCGAACTACGCCGCCGCCAATGCGTGGCTCGATGCGTTCGCCGGTTGGCGTCGCTCGCAGGGCTTGTCCGCCACGACGATCAACTGGGGCGTGATCGGCGAGACCGGGTACGTCTCCCGCCATCCCGAGATCGCCGAGCATCTCGCGCGGCAGGGCTACCTCGCCTTCACCGGCGCCGAAAGCTTCGAGTTGCTGGGGGAGATCCTGCGGACGAATCCGGCACAGGTGATGGCCGCGAACATCGACTGGAAGCGCCTGCAGGAGTTCGCGCCGCGGTTCGCCGAATCCAGGCGGATCTCCCACCTGACGCCGGGGGCCGAGGGCGCGGCGACGGCGAACGCGGCCGGCTCGATCCGGAGCGCGCTCGAGCACGCGGCGCCGGCGGCGCGGCGCGTGCGGCTCGAGGAATATCTGCGAACCTCGATCGGCCGGCTGCTGGGGCGCGCGGGCTCGAAGCTCGAACCGGACCGTCCGCTCATCGAACTGGGAATGGATTCGCTGATCGCGGCGGAAATGGTCGTCGTGCTCGAGGGCGACTTCGCGATTCGGTTCGACGGGAGCCAACTGGTGGGCGGCCTGACCATCGCCGGACTCGCCGAGAGCATTCTGCGGCGGCTGTGGCCCAACGGTGCGTCGGGAGCGGCCGTGCCGCCGCCCGCGGCAGAGACCGCGCCCGTTTCGATGCGCGAGCCCGCGCAGCGTGCGCCGGAACCCGACGCGGCCGAACCGCCGGCGGACACCGGCCCCGCTCCGGTACCGCCGCCGACGGTGGACTACCGATCGCTCGACTACTCGCGCTGGTCGGGCCCGCAGCGCGTCGTTCGCCGAATCGCCGGAGCCGCGATCTCCGTTCTCGCAGCCGTCGACGCCGAAGGTCTCGACAACGTCCCGCGGGAGGGGCCGTGCCTGCTGGCCATCAACCATCTCAGCATGACGGAGATCCCGTTGCTGCTGAGTCTCCTCCCGCGGCGCGCGATCGTGATGGTCAACCGGAAGTACCAGCGGGTGCGGGCAATCGACTGGCTCGTCTCGGGGGTGGGGCACGCGATCTACGTCACCCCCGGCGAGACGGACGAGGAATCGCTCCAACCGGCGCTCGACGTCCTCGCCGCCGGCGGCCTGCTCTCGCTCGCGCCGGAAGGAACGCGCAGCCGGACCGGCGCCCTGCAGCGCGCGCGCGTCGGCGTTGCGTATCTCGCCACCCGGGCCGGCGTGCCCGTGGTTCCGCTCGCGGCGTGGGGACAGGAGCGCTGGGCCACGCGTTTCGAACGAATCCGTCGCCTTCCCGTGCACGTGCGCATCGGCTCGCCCGTTCCGATTCCGGACGGGCCGGTGACGCCGTCGCTGCTGCGCGCGTACGCCGACCGGGTCATGTACGCGATCGCGGACATGCTGCCACCCGAATACCGTGGCGTCTATGCCACCTCGGACGAACAGGTCACCGGGACCGATGAAATTCTCGTTGCTGATTGAGGTTCAGCCGGACGACGCCAGCCCCGCCGCCGAGCGGCGCGCACTCGCCGAGTGTATCGAGCAGGCCACACTCGCCGACGCGCTCGGCTACCACGCGGTCTGGGCGGTCGAGCACCACGGGCTCGCGGAGTACTCGCACAGCTCGGCGCCCGAGGTGCTGCTCGGATTCATCGCGGCCCGCACGCGCCGCATCCGGCTGGGCCACGGCGTCACGCTCACGCCCTACCGCTACAATCACCCCATCCGGGTCGCCGAGCGCGTCGCGATGCTCGACGTGCTCTCGGACGGCCGCGTGGATTGGGGCTCGGGAAAGAGCTCGTCGCTCGTCGAGCAGGGCGCGTTCGAGATCAAGCGCGACGAACTCGACGGTCAGTGGCGCGAGGCGTTCGAGATGATCCCGCGCATGTGGCGGTCGGACGTGTTCGAGTGGGAGGGGACGTACTTCCACATTCCGCCCACGCCGATCATCCCGAAGCCCGTGCAGCAGCCGCATCCTCCGATCTTCGTGGCCTGTTCACGCCCGGAGACCGTCGAGCTGGCGGGCCGGCTGGGTGCCGGGTCGCTGAACTTCACCGCCGGGGGCGACGCGCACCTCAAGGCGAAGGTCGAGTCCTACCGGAGCGCGATCGCCGAGGCGAAGCCGCCGCTCCGCGCGGTGAACAACCGGTTCTGCTGTACGCCGACGGCGCTCGTGCTGGACGACGACCGCCAGGCATGCCGGTACGGATTTCGCGGGGCCCGGTTCTTCCAGGAGTCGATGGCCACCTATTTCCTGTCGCGCGAACGGGTCGTCGCGCCGCTCGACGTCTCGCGCGATCCCCTGACGGCCGACGAGCTGTCGAAACTCATGCGGGGCCGCAACGCGCCGGGCTCGGCGCTCACGTCCGTGGTCGGAGACGCGGCGTGTGCCATCGAGTCGGTGAGCCGCTTCCGCGCCGCGGGGGTCGACGAGCTCATCCTGGTCACGCAGATGGCGACGATTCCCCGGGAGTTGATCCTGCAATCGCTGCGCACCTTCGCCGAGAAGGTGATGCCGCACTTCGGCTGACGCCGATCCGTCTTCTCGAACGATCCGCCCGCGCCGAAACTTGCCACTCGCGCATGGACGCCGTATCGTGGCCTTCAGGCCGACACACCGGTGACACATCCTATACGTGGACGGGCTTACGTATACGGGCGGGCGGGGACCGTCGGCCATTCCCGCGCCGGCCATGGGGGCAGTCATGGATTCCTCGCACTTCTTCGACTATCCGGACGGCGCGGCCCCCAAGGCGTCGACGGGGGATCTGATCTTCCTGCCCCAGGCGACCAAGGCCGATTGGGAGCGCCTCATCGGCTTCTGCACGCTGCAGCCGTTCCACGCCGGCGACGTCGTCATCCGCCAGGATGACAAGCAGCAGGCGCTCTACATCGTCGTCCGCGGCGAGTTGGAGGTGGTGTTCGAGGATCGTTCGACCAACACGCTGCGCTCGCTGGCGACCATCCCCGAAGGATCGGTGTTCGGCGAGCAGGCCTTCTTCGACGGCGAACCCCGCTCGGCCAGCGTGCGGGCCCGCGGCGAGGGCGAGATGCTGGAACTCACCCTGGAGAGCTTCGAGGTTCTGGCCGGTCAGGCGCCGAGTCTCGGACGCGCCGTGCTGTTCGACCTCGCTCGCATCCTCTCGCTGAGACTGCGTCACACCACCGAGGTGGCGATCGCCGCGACCCGTTAGCGCTCCTCACAGGGATGTACGACATGAACCCCCTCGACAAGCCCGTCTTCCCCAACTACACCCAGCTGCCGAGTTACCTGCCGCTGAAGGTATGGCAGGGCCTGCGCTTCCTGAGCATCGCCGCGGCGTTGTTCATGGTGTGGTGGCTGTGGACGGCGCCGGCCACGGGGCTCGCGATCTTCTGGCGCCTGACGGTCCCGCTGCTGCCGCTGACGTTCTTCGTCATCCCCGGGCTGTGGCGTAACCTCTGCCCGCTGGCCGCCACGAGCCAGCTCCCCCGGTTGTTCGGCTTCACGCGCGGCCTCACCCAGTCCGAGCGAATCAAGAACAACAGCTATGCCGTGGGCATCCTGCTGTTCTTCGTCCTGGCGACCTCCCGCAAGCTCGTCTTCAACACCAGCGGCACGGCCACCGCGCTGCTCATCCTGGCGGCGCTGTTGGGCGCATTCCTGGGCGGGCTGATCTTCAAGGGCAAGAGCGGTTGGTGCAGCAGCATCTGTCCGCTGCTCCCGGTGCAACGGCTCTACGGCCAGACGCCGTACGTCACGGTGGCCAACACGCTCTGCCAGCCCTGCGTGGGCTGCACCAAGAACTGCTACGACTTCAATCCCGGGGTGGCATACCTGGCCGACCAGTACGACGCCGATCGCCACTATAGCGGGTACCGCCGGCTGTTCGCCGGCGCGTTTCCCGGGTTCGTGCTGGGCTTCTATCGGGTGCGGAACTATCCGGCGATCAGGCCCGGGCCGTTGGTCCTGCACATGCTGCTGTACATGGGCGTCAGCGTGGCGCTGTTTCAGGTGCTGGACATCGTGTTCCACGCCAGCAAGAACGCCGTCACCGCGCTCTCCGCCGCCACCGCCCTGGACATCTACTACTGGTTCGCCAGCCCGGGGGTGGTGTCGGCCCTGCGCGGGCTTCACGTCGCGGCGCCGGCCGACATCGCGTGGGTGATCCGCGGGGCGGTGGTGGTCGTCAGCCTGGTCTGGGTCCAGCGGACGTGGCGCACCGAGCGGCGGTTCCTGGCCCAGCTCGCCGAGCGCGCGGCCGTCCGCCCGGTCAAGGTGAGCCCCGCGGCGAGCGAGGCCCTGGCCGCGACGGCCGCCAGCCGCCAGGCGGCGCTCAAGGTGGAACCCGGGGGCCGGCGAATCGCCGCCGAGCCGGGTCAGTCGGTGCTGGAGGCCGTGGAGGCGTGCGGGCTGGCCATCGAAGCCGGCTGCCGCATCGGCGCGTGCGGCGCCGACCCCGTCGCGGTCACCGACGGCTTCGACCGCCTGAGCGAGATCACCGACGAGGAGCAGGCCACGCTGGACCGGCTGGGCCTGGCGCCCAATACGCGGATGGCCTGCTGCGCCCGCATCTACGGGCCGGTGACGGTGGATCTGAAGCCGAAGCGCCGTCCTTCGGTCATGGTGCGGGCGGTCACCGACTTCGACCGGACGATCCGCCGCGTGGTGATCCTGGGCAACGGCATCGCCGGCATCACCGCCGCCGATCACGCGCGCCGCCAGCATCCTGAGTGCGAGGTGCACGTGGTGGGCCGCGAGCGCCATTTCCTGTACAACCGCATGGGGATCTCCCGGCTGATCTACGGCCGGTCGGGGATGCAGGGTCTCTACCTGCTGCCGGAAGACTGGTACGAGGAGCACAAGATCACGAGCTGGCTCAACACGCACGCCACGGCGCTCGACCTCGAGGGCCAGCGCGTGGAGTTGGCCACCGGAGAGCATCTGGAATACGACCGGCTGATCCTCGCCACGGGCAGTCAGTGCGTCGTGCCCTCCATCGAGGGGTTCGGCGCCCGCGGGAGCTACGCCCTGCGCGACGCCGACGAGGCGATGGCGATCCGCAATTACGTCCAGCAGCAGCGCGCGCGTCACGCGGTGGTGCTGGGCGCCGGCCTGATGGGCCTCGAGGTGGCGTACGCGTTGCACAAGCTGGGGCTGCACGTCACCGTGCTGTGCAATACGCCGTCGATCCTCAGCCGCCAGCTCGACCCGGCGGGCGGCGGCATTCTCAGCCGCTACCTGGAAGGGCTCGGCATCCAGATCCTGCTGCAGGCCGGACTCGCCGCGATTCGAAGCGATGCCGAGGGCCGCGTCTGCGAGGTGGCACTCGAGGACGGCCGGCAGCTGCCGTGCGAGGTCTTCCTCGCCTGCATCGGCGTGCGCCCGGATCTGGCGCTGGCCAGGGCGTCGGGGCTGGCGGTGAAACGCGGCGTTCTGGTGGACGAGCACCTGCGCACCAGCGCGGAGCACGTCTATGCCGCCGGTGACGTGGCCGAATTCCGGGGCGAGCTGTGGGGGCTGTGGCCGGTGGCGGTGGAACAGGGCGAGATCGCCGCCGTGAACGCGCTGGGCGGCGAGCGGACGTATACCGGTTTCGTGCCGCCCACGCGGCTCAAGGTGGTGGGCGCGGACGTCATGTCGGTGGGCCGCTTCGAGGCGGAGGACGGCGACGTGGTGCTGGTGGACCAGAGCCCGGAAGATCACCGGTACCGCAAGCTCGTGTTGCGCGACGGACGGCTGGTCGGCGCCATCCTCATCGGCTACTCGCGCGACGAGCCGGCGGTCATCAAGGCGGTGAAGGCGCGGATGGAGGTGAAGGACCGGCTGGGCGCGCTGCGCGAGGGGCGTCTGGAGGTCCTCGATCCGGCCGCGGCGCGCCGGTCCTCCTATCTGAGCGTGGTGGCGCCGGCGTAGCCGTCGGCGTGGCGGGCGCCCCGCCCGCCGTTTGCCTTCCCGGGCGCGGCATAGTAGAACTGTGGAATACTCGCACAGGATCAGGGCCCCATGCTCGCGATCGGACGCCGTTCTCGCGTGGTTGCCGTCGCCGTTCTCGCCGCCATCACCGCTCGCACCGCCCGCGCCCAGACGCCGGATCCGGCACCCGATTCGCTCGTGGCCGCCGTCGAGGCCGCGATGACGAACGGCCACCTGCCGGGCGCGCAGGTGCTGGTGTCCCGCAACGGGCAGGTGGTGCTCGACCGGGGCTTCGGCGTCCAGTCGCTCACCGCGAAGCGGCCGGTCGACCCGGACACGCGGTTCGAGATCGGCTCGATCACGAAGCAGTTCACCGCCGCGGCCATCATGCAGCTGGTCGAGCGGCACAAACTCTCGCTGGACGATTCGCTCGGCAAGTTCGTGCACGACTATCCCGCCGCCGCGCGCGTGACGCTTCGCCAGCTGTTGTGGCAGGTCACGGGGATTCCCAACTACACGGCGGTGAGCGGATTCGTGAAGTACTCCGCATCGCACCCTGGCGGCATCGAGGGCGTGCTCGGCCTGATTCGCGCGAAGCCGCTGGAATTCGCGCCCGGCACGAAGTGGATGTACAGCAACACCAACTACGCGCTGCTGGGTCAGGTGGTCGCCGTCGTTTCCGGCGAATCGTGGGAGGCCTACATCAAGGGGCACATCTTCGGGCCGTTGGGCATGACGCATTCGACGTTCGTCGTGGACGAGGGTGGTCTGCGCGACTTCGCGACCGGGTACACCAGGATGCATGGCGCCCGCGCCTCTTCGCCGCCGATGGGCAACTGGGCGCTGGGCGCCGGATCGATCGTCTCGACGGCCGAAGACCTGGCGAAGTGGGACGAGGCCTTCTTCGGCGGACGCGTGATCTCGCCGGCCGACGTCAAGCTCGCGACCACGCCGGGCCGTCTCGCGAGCGGGACGCCCACCGACTACGGGTTCGGGTGGTTGATCGACTCCCACGACGGGCAGCCGTGCATCGAGCACAACGGCGGCACGTTCGGCTTCGCGTCGGTGAATCAGAACTTTCCGGATCTGGGCGAGCGCATCATCGTGCTGGTGAACGACGCGGGCGGGGGTCCCACCGCCATCGCGACGGCGGCGTTCGAGGCGCTGAATCCGGGGATCGTTTCGGCGGCGGACGCGCCGGCCGCGGGCGAGGACGCCGCGATCACCAAGCTCGCGCAACAGTGGTGGCAGGCCCTCGTGAGCGGAAAGCTCGATCGGAGCCGCCTCACGCCGGCGATGAACACGGCGCTCACACCGGCAGTGGTCCATGCGGCGGGGGCGCAGTTCGGCGCGCTCGGGACGCCCGTGCGCTGGATCTACCGCGGCAAGCAGGAGGCGCCCGGGAGCACGACCTATCGGTACCGGGTCTCGTTCGGCGGCGGCACCGTGCTCAACGTGTTCATGTCCATCGCGACGGACGGGAAGCTCGCCGGGTACCTGGCGCGGCCGGGTTGATCGGGGGAGCCGATTCTGCGGCGGGACCGGGCGCCTCGATCAACGCGTCGGAGGTCGGCACGCCAACAGTCGACACATCTCGTCTCGCCGCATGGGGCCGACCGCGGCGGCGCGTCGTGTGACGCAGGTCACCCGGAGCGCGCGCCGTAGGGCAAGCACCGACTTACAGCCGCCGGTCCGTCGATCAGACTTCACCAATACTTCTCAATACGTATATATCACGGCTCGCCGCCGGGACGGGACGAGCCGCGTGCCCCTGAGGAAGTGTCGAGTGGAGCGTCGATACGTGACCGCACGGCGGCCCGACGGCCGCGCCGTGCGGTACTGTGTGTATCCGAACATGGTGCCACCGCTGGCGGTGGATTGT
>JBJKPA010000228.1:0-3010 GCA_046706905.1 Gemmatimonadaceae bacterium | reverse complement strand
CGCTTCCACCGCGACCGCCTGCGCCTGCGGCGCCTCCGTCGGCGTCCCGGATGCGAGCGTCATCCGGCGCGCGCGGGATGGGCGTTGTCGGGGGTTGACATGCGGAGTTCTCCTCTCTCGCGTTGGACGGCCGGACGGCCGGCCGCGTCAGGGCGTGCCGGAACCGAGGCGGTCGAGCAGCCGCTCGACCGATTCTGCCGCTCCACCAGCTCGTGGCGAAGCGCGTGTTCGTCGGTGCGCGCCACCTCGCGCTTGAGCACCGGCAGGTAATCCTGCAGCAGCTCCCGCAGGAGCTCGGGTTCGTGATCGGTCAGATTGAGTTGCATCGGGTCCTCCCGGATCTCGCGCCGCGCGACCGCGCATGGCGCTATTCGCAGTATCCGACTTTGCTCGGCGCGGCGCCAGGGGACGGCTGCCCGCCGCCGCCAACACCTCGTAGTACACCACCGGGCTTCCTTCGGACGCGACGTGGCGGCGTCGCGGCATCTCACGCGTGCGGGGGGCTCATCGGCGCCCGGCCGCGGGGGGCGCGTGCGCCCTGGTCGTGATCACGATGGCGCCGTTGTGGGCGGCCGGGTCCGCGGACAGCGATTCGGCCGCCGCCGCCGGAACCTCGCGCATCCCCCACACCGCGGACAGCGGGACGTGGTCCCGCACGTACGCGAAGCTGCGTGGCGCCCCGTCCACGAGCAGCAGCCGCCGGGGTTTCTCGGCCGCCCACCGGTCGAGCGTCGCGTGCCACACCGAATCCTGCACCGCCTGCTCATTCGAGGACTGGAATGCCACCTCCACCCGCCACGCGGTCGCATGGCCGTTGGCCGAGTCCACGGAGACCGACAGCTCCCCGGGTCCCGGACCGCGGAAGATGGCCGGCAGGCAGGCCGGCGGCCGGCAGCTCGCGACGGCCGCCAGGGCCTCCGGTCCGGCCGCCGCGTACGCCGCGGTATCCCGCGGATCCACGGGTGTCAGCGCCGCGGCGGCGGCCGTGTGTCCCGCCGCCCGCGACGGCGCGCGGCAGGCGGCGAGTCCGGTCGCGCCGATCACGATTGCGAGCGCCCATCGCACCGCGAGGGCTGCGTTCATCGAGGCCTCCATTGCCCGCATGCGGCCCGGGCGGGCCGCTCCTAGCGCAACGCCTCGAACTCCGCGTCGGTCAGCTCGATGCGCAACGCGGCGAGGTTTTCCTGCACGTGCTCCAGCGCCAGCGTGCCCGGAATCGGCATCATCGCCGGCGAGCGCCGCAGCAGCCAGGCGAGCACGATCTGCGTCGGCGTCGCCCGGTGCCGGCGCGCGATCCCCGCCACGCCGGGCCGGTCGACGCCGCGCAGCGGAAAGAAGGGTACGAACGCGATGCCATTGGCCGCGCAGTGGTCCACCACGGCGTCGTGCTTCCGCTCGGCCAGGCTGTAGTTGTTCTGCACCGCGGCGATCGGCACCACGCGCCGCGCGCGCTCGATCTCCTCCACGGTGACCTCCGAAATGCCGACGCGCTCGATCTCGCCGCGGTCCACGTGCTCGCGGATCGCGCCCAGGCTCTCCTCCAGCGGCGTGTCGGGATCCACGCGGTGCAGGTAGTAGAGCCCGATGCGCTCGGTGCGGAGCGCGCGGAGGCTCTGCTCGATCTCGGCGTGCAGCACCTCGGGGCGTCCGTGCCCCGCCCCGCCGAACCCGCCCTTGGTCGCGACGACGACGCCCGGCGGAACGGGCGACAGCGCGGCGCCGATCGTCTGCTCGCTGTCACCGGCCGTGTAGAGGTGCGCCGTGTCGATCATCTGCACGCCGGCGGCCACCGCGGCCCGCAGGAAGCCGACGTTGTCCGGCGTGTGGCGCAGCCGGTTGGTGCCGAGCCCGATGCGGGCGACGTTCAGCGTGGCGCGTTTGGTTTCGGTCACAATCCATGCCGGCGGAAGAAGCGGACGATCGTCGCCGTGGCGTCGAGGTTGCGGCTCACGATCCCCGTGATCCGCAGCCGGAGCGGCGCCGTCGAGCCCGGCCAGGTGTGTCCGCCGCCGCGAACGTCGTAGAAGACGACCTCCGTGCGCGGCGCACATCCCTCATACACGTGGCGCACCACGGTGGTGCCGTCGTGCGCCGAATCCGGCAGCACCGTCGTCCGCTGCGCGCCCTTGCAGGCGTCCGCCCGCCGCCAGAAGTCCACCGTGGCCGCCGTGGAGACGACCGTGCCCCCCGCCCCGAGGAGCGCGGAGTGGAGCACCTCCCCGCCCGCCGCCGGCACGAACCGGTCGGCGCTGCCGTGGATCATCAGGAGCGGGACCGGGCGCGACGGCCGGCACGTCGGCTCGAGCGCCGTGGGCAGATTGCCGGCCACCACGGCGAACGCCGCGAAGTCGGCGCTCGCGTCGCAGGCGAGGCGCAGCGTCATCATCGCGCCGTTCGAGATGCCGGTCACGAACAGGCGCCCGGCGTCCACGTGGTCGCGCGCCTCCACGTCCTTCGCGACCGCCAGCAGGAAGCCGACGTCGGCCCACCGGTCGGCGGTGGTCTCGCGCCCGTCGTTCCAGTTGCCGTCGGCGTCCGGGAACACGGTGACGAAGCCGCCCCGGTCGCCGGCGGCGGCGAAGTCCGACATGCGCTCGGCGACCACGCCGTTCCCCCCGCCGCCGTGCAGCACGAACACCGCCGAGCCGCGCGGGTTGGCGGGCACGTGCACGTAGTACGTGCCCTCGCGGCCGTGGTACGCGATGCGCCGCCGCTCGAGCCCGGGCGCCGAGGTCGGGTTGCGGAGCGCCTCGAGGCCGCGCCCCCTGGCCCGCCGGGCGCCGGCCGCGCCGGGAGTAGTGCACAGGGCCGCGAGACAGACGGCCAACGCCATGCGCATCTCCGGATTCTCCGCGCCGCCTCAGTTGCCCGTGTACTCCACCTTCCCGCCCACGATCGTGTACAGGACCCTGGTCCCGAGAATCGAGTCGGGGGGCACGGTCATGATGTCGCGCGACAGCACCGTGATGTCGGCCCACTTGCCCGGCGTCAGCGAGCCGGTCTGGTGCTC
>JBJKPA010000227.1:0-3109 GCA_046706905.1 Gemmatimonadaceae bacterium | reverse complement strand
TTCTGCGGCGGCGGTCTCGCCCCGTGACTCGAATTCCACGCCTTGCAGCGGAGTGCGTCATTCCATACCACATTCGTAATCGCCGCCGGCGCTCGTGCCGGCTGGCGGCGCTGGCCGGCATCGCCCTGTTCGCCGCGGCCCTTCCCTCGCCCGCGCGGGCGCAGGACCTCCAGGTGGGAGACGTGCTGGAGCAGTACATCCGCGTGCTGCAGGTGGACGGGCTGATCACGGGCCCCTCGTTCTGTTTGCGGCCGCTGGTGAACGGCGCGCTGGCCGACTCGGCCGGCCCGTGGGTGGGGGCGCTGGCCGCGGAGCGCGGCCACGCGTACCGGGTGGGAGAGGCGCGCATCACGCTCGACCCGGCGCGGCTCCGGATCACCAACAACTCCGCGATTCCCTGGGGCCAGAACGACGGCGCGATGTGGCAGCTCCGCGGGCTCAACTCGGCGCTGGACGGCGGGGCGACGCTCACCTGGCGCTCGCTCACCGTGACGGTGCACCCCACGCTGGTGTACGCGCAGAACCAGGCCTTTCCGCTGGCGCCCACGACGCAGCAGGGCTCCAACATCTACGCGTACCCCTGGAACCTGATCGACCTGCCGCAGCGTCCCGGCCCCAACGCGTACGAGCGGCTGGACCCGGGGCAGAGCAACGTGTCGCTCACCCTGGGCAAGGCGAAGGTGAGCTTCGGGACGGAGAACCTCTGGTGGGGGCCCGGCATCCAGACGTCCATCCTGATGACCAACAACGCGCCCGGATTCCCGCACGCGTCGCTGGCCACCAGCCGTCCGCTGGACATCGGCATCGGAAAGCTGGAGGGGCAGTGGATCTGGGGCTGGCTGCAGCACTCCGGGTGGTACACGGGGCCCGACGCCGACACCAGCCGCTTCTTCACCGGCGCCGAGGTGGCGTTCTCGCCCTACGGGTCCTTCTTCAAGGGGCTCACCATCGGCGGCGGGCGGGTGTTCTACCAGAACATGCCGGCGGGCGGTCTGTCACTGGCTGACTACCTGGCGGTGTTCCAGCTCCCGTTCAAGCAGCAGTTGGCGAACGCCTCAGACCCCACCGGTGTGGACAAGCGCGATCAGCTCATCTCCTTCCACTGGCGCTGGGTGCTGCCAAAGAGCGGGTTCGAGGCCTACGGCGAGTGGGCGCGCAACGACTTCGCCTGGAACCTCACCGATCTCCTGCTCGAGCCGGAGCACTCGCAGGCCTACACGCTGGGTTTCCAGAAAGCCCTGTCGCTGGAGGACGGGCGTATCGTTGCGCTTAACGGCGAGCTGACCCACCTGGAGCGCGACGCCAGCTTCCAGGTGCGGGCCGATCCCACCTACTACGTGCACGGCTTCGTGCACGCCGGCTACACGCAGATGGGGCAGCTCATCGGCTCGGCGCTGGGCCCCGGCGGTGACGGACAGTACCTGGGCGCCGACGTCTACTCGGATTGGGGACGGTGGGGGCTGTTCGTGCAGCGGCAGGTGGTGAACAACGACGCGTTCTACACCCGGTACGACGCGACCAAGGATTCCACCCTGGCCCACGATGTGCTGGTGAGCGTGGGAGGGCGAACCCTGATGTTCACCGGCAAGCTTGAGGTGCAGCTCCAGGCGGTGATCACCAAGGAGATCAACCGCTACATGCAGCTCCACAACGCCGTATGGAACACGAACCTCGGCGTCACTCTGGGATGGCGCGGCCGGTAGCGTGCGCGGCGAGCCAGCCGCGGTACGTCTCGTCGAACCAGGCGATGCGGGTCTCGTGCCGCGCGAAGCGCGGTCGGCCACGGGCCTGGGCGGCCACGGTCTGGAGCTGCTCGCACACGGCGTTGTCCTCGCCGCCGATCTTGCGCACGCGCATCGGGAACACGAGCGGCACCCAGGGCGCGGCAAGCCGGCGGATGACGCCCTCACGCATCCCACGGTCAACCGCCGGCCAGGGTGCGGAAAAGAACCAGGTCCTGAACAGCGTCCGGTCCACGGCAACCGGCACGAAGTGCTGCACGATCACGTAGACGCCGGCGACGGTCGGGATATGGCTCACGAGCAGGTTCGGGAAGAGCTGGAATATCCGGTACGCGGGCGGGCGATAGCTCCCGTCGGCGCACGCCGCGGCCATCGCCTCCAGCGCGCCGTCATCGCCTCCGTAGAAGTACGCGCTGTGGAGCCCGAACCGGTAATAGCGCACCGCGTCGCGGTCGAGGTAGCCGCCCTTGCCGAAGGTGTCGGGGTGCACGGCCACCAGATGATAGTCGTCGAGAGAGATGTGGTAGCAGAGCTTCCAGTTCGCCGCGACGCTCGAGGTCACGCACGGCGGCGTGCGATGCACGGCGGTCATGGCGTTCACGATGGGATACGCGTCGCCGAGGTATTCCTCCAGCGAGCCGGTGCCCTGTCCGCCGCGAAAGCGCCCGAAGACGAACGCGCCGCAGGTCCCGACCTCCACGGGCGCGAGGCACGCGCCGACTTCCCGCGGCCCGACGCCGAACATCTCGGCGCACTTGGGAATCCCGGCAGCCAAGCCGTCCTTGTTGTACTGCCAGTGGTGGAAGCCGCAGCGCACGGGTCCGTTGCCCCGCTCGGCGGTGCGCAGCGGGTAGAACCGGTGCGCGCACACGTTCTCGAAACCGCGCAGCTCGTCGCCGAACCGCTGCACGAACACCGATCGCCCGCCCAGGGTGGCGCGGATCCAGTCGCCGTCGTTGCGAAGGTCGGTGCCGAACCCCAGAAAGGTCCACGCCGCGCCGAGCGCGGCCTGCTCGCGGGCGAAGAAGGCGGGATCGGTGACGGAGCGCGCCCAGGCGCCGGGATCGGGGTCGAGTTCGGTCATCGTGAAGTGGCAGCGGCTGGGAACGACACCCGGCATAAGCTGCACGACGATCTGCGGCGCGGCGAGGTCCACGTGTGGTGGGCGCTCACCGGCGATCTTCGCGCGCTGAATGCCTCGGCAGAGTTCGCGGGCTGGCTGAGCGGCGACGAGACGGAGCGCTACCGGCGGTTCCGCCGGGCCGAGGACCGGGAGCTGTTTCTCTTCGCGCGGGCACTGCTGCGCCACACGCTGTCGCGCTACGCCGAGGTCGAGCCCGGCGCGTGGCGTTTCGTGCAAACGGATG
>JBJKPA010000226.1:0-3754 GCA_046706905.1 Gemmatimonadaceae bacterium | reverse complement strand
GTCGGCCCCCGCATCGGGCGATCGGCTACGGCGTGCAGCGGCGCCGATAGGTCTGTTCGAAGGGTCGGCGCGTGCGGTGGAGATGACGCGCTACTACGGTTGCTGGGCCAACCGCCCGCGGGGCACCCGACGCCGGGCCGCCGAGGCCGACGGCGGGCCCGTGCCTGTCCCGATGGCCGCGTCGGAGCCGTTCCCACTCCGCGAGGCCCGGCGCCGCTGGGCCGAGTTGCTGCGGCGCATCCATGAAGTGGACCCGCTCGTATGTCCGGCCTGCGGCGGTGCGATGCGCATCTTCGCCTTCATCACCGAGGCGGCGCTGATCGATCGGATCCTGGCGCACCGGCGCCGTTCCGCGCGGGGGCGGGGGCCCCCACCGGACCACCGGCCCGCGGTGAGGCCCGACCCGCCGCCGACCGCCTGCGTTCGTCAGGCCAGACCGAGATTCAGACTCCTATCCGTGAGAGCATTCTTCCATAGCCGGCGTTGGCGTGACCGTACGACCTTGAACCGGGTAGACTGATTCCGCCCGGCACGGCGCCGTATCCTAGGATAGTGTCCACCGACCCCGGGCCAACTCACTTCCCGCATCTGGGGACGTCGGGCCGGCGAAGGTCGCGGTCCCTCGCCGGTGTTTGGATGTGGTCGGGATCCGCATCTCGACGGCATCCCGTTCCAACCCTCTGCCGGTCAAACGCTACTCATTGACAACTTCAGCAGCGAGCGGCGTTCATTGCGTGCATGGGTTGCCGCTTCCAGCCAGCAACGGCACGCCGATGTCGCAGCCCGCGATCTTGGTACGCGATTGGACCAAACGAGCGACGCCGGCTCCGTGACGGACGACTTCGCGCTCGTCGCGCGGTATCTTCGCGGGCGCGGCGAGGGGGCGTTTCGCGCGCTGTATCGCGCGCACACGCCGGCGTTGTATGCGCTGGCGCTGCGCCTCACGGGCGGCGATCGCGGCGAAGCGGAGGACCTGGTGCAGGAAAGTTGGGTCCGGGCGGTGACGGCGCTGCGGAGCTTTCGCGCGCAGTCGGCGCTGCGCTCGTGGTTGTGCGGCGTGCTGGTGAATGTCCGCCGCGGACGCATGCGCGCCGACTGGCGCATCGTGGACGCGCCGGACGTCGAGCCGCTCGCGGACGTGACCGATCCCGACGACGCCATCGATCTGGAGCGCGCGATCGAGTCGCTCCCGGAAGGCGCACGGGACGTGTACGTCCTTCACGACGTGCATGGGTACACGCACCGGGAGATCGCCGAGTTGCTCGGCATCGTCGAGGGCACGTCGAAGAGCCAGCTCAATCGCGCGCGGTTCCTGCTCCGGAGCGCGCTCCCATGACGCCGCTGCCGCGGCAACGGGAGCCGGACCCGGCGCTGGAGGAGCGCGTCGTGTCCACGCTCGTCGGCGCAGGGCTCGTGCGCCGCCGGCGTGCGTGGCCGGCGTGGGCGGCGGTCGCGGCCGTGTTGGCGGTCGTCGCAATCGGCGTGACGATGTTTCTCTCGGGGCATCAGCCGGCAAGAGGGAGAACGTACGCGGTGCTGCTCTATGAGGACTCGACCTACCACCCGGCGGCCGCGGGGCATCAGGCGGAGCGGGTCGCGGAGATGGCGCGATGGGGGGACAGCCTCAACACGCAGGGTGAGTTCGAACTCGCCGGCCGCCTGATCGGGCCGGGGCAGCTCGGCGGGCTGTTCATCATTCGGGCGGCCGACGACGCCGAGGCAGCACGGATTGCGGCCTCGTGTCCGTTCCACAAGTGGGGCGGGCACATCGAGGTCAAGCGGTTCGAACCGTGAGGCGCGCGCCCGAACGGGGCGGCGTGTCGTTGATGCTCAACTGGAGGTACGGGATGATCGCCAGGAAACTGTGGGCCGGCCTCGCCGCCTGCGTCATATGCTCGACCGCTGCGGAAGCGCAAGCTCCCGCGAGCGCAGCGCCGGACACGCAAATGGCCCCTCTTGCCGAGTACCTGATGCCGCGCGATTCGGAGATCGCGCTGGCCCGCTCGGCCGTTCCCGCGTCGCTGGCAACTGATGCGAAGGTGCTGGTCTTCACGGTGCACGGATACGAAACGGCCGTCCCGGGGACCAATGGGTTCACCT
Organism: Gemmatimonadaceae bacterium; assembly: GCA_046706905.1. Taxonomy (GTDB): domain Bacteria; phylum Gemmatimonadota; class Gemmatimonadetes; order Gemmatimonadales; family Gemmatimonadaceae; genus JAGWRI01. Next base: position 1,654 of record JBJKPA010000226.1, on the reverse strand, counting down.
GCCTCGTGGCGCGCTCGTGGGGCGCTACGGTAGACGTTCCACCGGCCAGATTCTGGAACGCGAAGTTCCGGATTCCCATCTGCTACAACAGGCAGGGCGCGGCGGGAAGTCTGCGCGAGTATCTCATGTTCACACGGTGGGCGCTGGCGGGAGCTTCCGAGAAGGAAATCGGCGTGAAGCAACGGGCCGCCTGGGCGTCTGGCACGCTGCCGGAAGTGCCCTTCCCCGGCGCGATGTCGTACATGATGTCCGAGCGCGGGTGGGGCGTGGGCGGGAATCCGGGGCCCTGGCGTCCCCATCTCATGTTCTATTACCCCACCCGAACGGCACCGAATTGGGGCGCCAACCTGGACGGCACGCCAGTGGTTTCGAGCCATGCCAGCGGCAACGCCGGAACCACGGTGCTCGTCGTGGTCGTGCCGTTCTGGTCCGATGGATCTCCGGGTCCCGTGACGCCGAGGTAGCATCGGCGCGGAGCCCCGTGCGCGTCGATCGAGCCGGTCGGTTTGGGACAACGACTGACGGCGGCCCGGCGAGCCGACGCCTGCCCGGTGGCCGAGCGGTCAGCGAATGCCCGTGTCGAAGTCGAGCTGCACCGGCGTGAGCCCTGTGGGGCCGACGGTCACCGGTTTGGTCTGGCTAGAGGGGGAGATGATCGGGGCGTCCGCGCCCGGCACCACGACGTACGCGCCCGGAGCCAGTTGCACTTCGAAGTGACCCAGCGAATCGGAGCGGAATACCGCGACCGTGCGCCCGCCTGTCTGAACCGTGAAGCTCGCGCTGAACGGGGCGTCGCATGGGGCCTGCGTCTGGCACACCAGCATGACGGGGCCGCGCATCACGATACCGGACAGCCCCGTACTCGGTATACCCATGACGGCGCCGCGACCGCACCCGGCCCCGGCGACGGCCAATACGAGAAATCCCAGCGAGCGAAGCTGCATGGCCGATACCCCCTTCTACCAATACGCTGCTTACGGCACGGAGGTTCTGTGCGCTCGACGCGACCGTGAGTGGTGGCCGCGCAGTGGCCTGGCCGGGGACTCAACCCGGGATGCACGCGACTCACTTACTAGGTGTCGGCTCGCGTTCGTGGTGGAGGACAGGAAGTCCAAGGTGCGCGACGGGTTCTCCAACTACCTCGCCCCGGCGGCAGGCGGTGGAACCACGGATATGACCAGAGTTTCATTTACAGCATGAATGGGACTATGGCCAATCGCTATTCCCGGATCTGTGCCCCCCCCCGCCACTGCAAAGCGCAACCACACTTCGGTTGCCAGCAAGTGGCCTGTTCTAACCGCTTGCGGGATCGAGCGTACGCCCGCCGGTGTCAAACGGAATCGCAATACAGTCTTGTCGGCACGTCTCCCAAGAGGTGACCCGACAGATCCATAGCCCTGGCCGTAACCGGCGCGTCGCCGGCTCACCCTGAGCGGTGAAGGGGCATCCGGAAACACGCGCCTGCTGTCGGGCCGTCTTGTCCTTGTCCCCCGGGGCCCGCCCGAGGCCCACACCGGACCTTGCGGGTCCGCCCGCTCCACGTTAGGCTCTTTCCCATAGACGCGACAAGGGAGACGCACCACATGGCCCTCGATTCCGCCGAGCTGCTCCAGGGCACCCTGCAGATCCTCATCCTCAAGGCGCTCCTCGCGGA
>JBJKPA010000225.1:0-3242 GCA_046706905.1 Gemmatimonadaceae bacterium | reverse complement strand
AGTGGAGATTCGGCGCCGCCGGGATGGTGCGGGAATGGGTGGCGGACTCATACCCGCGCATGGCGCGCGAAGCGGCGCAGCGGCTCAGGCAGCACCATCTCGCGAATCCCCGGGACGCGGCTCAGCGCACGGTCGTGCTGACCTGATTCCTCGCGCTGCGTAGGCCGCCCGTCGAGACGCCCAGCACGACCGCCGTCATCGCCGTCCGGCGCAGGAATCGTCCGCCCGGCAGCCGAGCGATCTGCGCGAGAGCGTCCGAGAGCAACTCGTCGAACCGCTCGGGCCAGAGGCGCTTTCCCATGAACCGGAAGCGGCCGTAGTTCGTGCCCCACGCGCGGAGCGGTTTCCATCCGGTGGCCGAAAGTAGCTGCCGCAGTGCCGGCTCGCGCCGGTGTTCGCTGTATTGGTTGATGAACGTGGTCTCCGGGGGCGGCGCCTGTTCCGGCATAGGCTTCCGCGTGACCACTCGTTTGATCGCGAGATACAGGCGATCCGGGATGGCGGAGACCGCGGCGCCCAACTGGTCGAGCAGGCACGTCTGATTGGCCCAGCTCGAAATCACGATGTGGCCCGTGCCACGGACCACGTTCCGAATTCCCCGCAGCGTTTCGGCGGGATCGGTGAAGTACTCGAGTACGCCGAGCAGCATCACGACGTCGAAGGTGCCCGGCCGGAACGGGAGCGCGTCGGCGGACGCGACCACCCAGAGGCCGTCGGGCGTGGCTTCGGCGGCTTCGCGAAGCATGCCCTCCGACAGGTCCACGCCCACGACCTGCCAACCGCGCCTCGCCGCGGCGCCCGCCTGCACGCCGGCCCCGCAGCCGATTTCCAGCAGGCGGCCGCGGCCTGACCGCCTGGCGACCCGATGGAGCAGGCGCAGCGCGGCCAATCCGCGGGCGCGGTAGTTGTACGATCGGGCGGAACGCTCGCGGTAGAAGGCGGCCCAGTCGCCCGACGTCTCGGTGAAGTACGTCTGAATCCGCCGCCATTCCGCGGCGGGTTCGTCCGTGGCTGAACGACCGTCGGGGCCCATCCGGCGAAAATAGCCGTCGAGTGGGTCGCGGCAAGCGGACGGAGTGCGGTTTGTGGGGTGCCACCGGGATGTTCGGCGCCTGTCGGGGCGAATTTGATGGCGCGTCGAGTCGGGTGTAGCATTAGGCTCGGCGGCGGAACCATCCCGGAGGTGCTGATGCCCGTTGCCGCCAAGCTGTCCCGCAAGCTTTACGAAACACTGGGAGACGAGGCCGCCGAAGCGATGGTGAGCTGGATGGATTCCGTGGAACGCAACCGCGCCGAGCTGCGCGAGGTGAACGATCTTGCGTTCGCCAGGATCGACGCGCGATTCGGGGAGATGGAAGCCCAGTTCGACGCGCGATTCGCGCGGGTTGACGGGCGATTCGCCGAGATGGAAGCCAGGATCGACGGGAGATTCGCCGAGATGGACGCCCGGTTCGACGCCAAGCTCGATCGAGAGATCGGAAAGCTTCGCGACGAGATGATAACCGGCTTCGGCCGCGTCGAGTCCCGCATCGAGCAGCGGTTCGCCGATCTCATGAAATGGTCGCTGACTTTCTGGCTCGGTTCGGTGATTGCCCTGATCGGCGCCCTGACCGTCCTCCAGCGCCTCGGACGGTAGCGCCGCGGCCTATTCCGACCGCAGGGTGTCCACCGGGTTGGTCCGCGCCGCGCGCATGGCGGGGGGAATGCCGGCCAGCACCGTGGCCGCGAACAGCGCCAGCACCGCGCCCCCCATGAAGTACGGCGCCATCTGGTCGTACCCCCAGAGGAAGTACGCCAGCAGATGCTCCGCCAAGTCCGCGGCGACGAGCCCGATGGCCAGCCCCAGCAGCGCCGTCGCGTTGCCCTGGCGCAGAACCATCTTGACGATGTCGCGGGCCTGCGCGCCCAGCGCGATCCGCACACCGAACTCGCGCTGCCGCTGTTCTACCGCGTAGGCCGTCACGCCGTACACACCGATCAGGGCGAGCAGCAACCCGATCAGCGCGAACGAGCCGAACAGCGTGGTCACGAAGTCGTACAGCGTGCGCGTGTACGACACGCCCGTCGCATCGTCCCAGGTGGCCACTTCGGATGCGAGGCCGGGATAGTCCGGTGCGATCGCCGCGTGCAGCCGGGTCACGAACGCCGCCGCCGGTCCGGTGGAACGCACGAGGTAGCTCGTCTCCCCGACCGGCGCCGGGAAGCCGGCGCCGTTGGCGATGAAGAACATGCCGGTGCTGCACGGATCGATGCCGCAGTGGCCCATCATGACGGGCGCGGCGATTCCCACGATGCGCATCCACGGTACGGCCCGTTTGCCGTTGTTCTCGAACTTGATCAGCCGCCCCAGCGGATCGGCGCCCGGAAACAGCCAGTGCGCGGTGCCCTGGTCGATGATCACCGAGGGAATCGGATCGTCCTCGTGCTCGTAGAAGTCGCGCCCGCGAACGATCGGGATGTGCATTACGCGCAGGAAGTCGGGATCCACGATCATCGTCTGCGACGACGATACGAACCGCATCGGCGCGCCGCCGCCCGGGTCGTCGGCCCGGACCAGCGGATAGAGTCCGGCGCTCCACGTCGCCGTCGCCGCCGCCACGCCCGGCATCTTCCGCAGCCGCTCCAGCTCCCCTTCACGCTGCCGGATGAGCGCCGAGCTGGGTGGCGTGCCGTAGACGCCGATGCTCCCGTACTTCGACTCGGGCGCGTCGGCCACGAGCAGGTTGGTGCTGTCGTAGCCGGGGTTCATCAGGTGCAGCTTGCCCGCCACCGCGCCCAGCAGCGACGCCGAGACGACCAGGGTGAGCGCGCCGGCCACCTCGGCCACCACCAGGAACTGGAACCGCCCGCGCCCGCCCGTCGTGTGGCGGCCCCCCGCGCCCTTGAGCAGCCCGTTGATGTCGGCGCGCATGAGGGCCGCTATCGGCGCCACCCCGAAGACGACCGCACTCAGCACCGTGAGCCCGATCCCCGCCGCCAGCACGCGCCACGAGAGCTGTGGCTGCACGAGGCCCATGCGCTGCAGCCCCGCGGGCAGCGTCGCGCTCACCAGGTGGATCGTCCACAGCGACAGGAAGAATCCCGTCACGCCGCCCGCGAGCGCGATCAGCCCGCTCTCGGCGAACAGCAGCCGGGCGACCTGCAGGCGGCTCGCGCCGAACGCGAGGCGCGTGGCCAGCTCGCGGCCGCGGGCCAGCCCGCGCGCCAGCAGCAGGTTGGCGATGTTCGCGCAGGCGATGAGG
>JBJKPA010000224.1:0-3739 GCA_046706905.1 Gemmatimonadaceae bacterium | reverse complement strand
GTGCTGGCCGAGGAGGCGCGGCTGCTCTCGGCGTTCGGGATCGAACCGGGCCCGCTCGCCTACCGGTTGGACGCCACGCGGCTGGCCGCCCGCCCCGACGTGGAGCGTGCGCTCGCACGCCGCGTTGCGGCGCTGCACCCGTTCGCCAGCAAGCGCGGGCGTTGCGTGCCCGTGCCGGTGTGGATCGCGGTGGCGCGCGCGCTGGACGCCCGCGGGTTCGACGTCCTCTGGCTGGGCAGCACGCCCGAGCTGAACGAGGTGCGGGCGCAGGGCGGCCACTCGGGATGGATCTACGTGGACCAGTTCGGACCGCGGCTCGTGGACACGGCGGCCGCGATGGCGCGCGCGGCGCTGTTCATCGGGCACGACTCGGGACCGCTGCACGTGGCCGGGGCGTTCGGCGTGCCGGTGGTTGGGATCTTCGCGCCCGGCGAGCCGGAGCGGACCTTCCCGCAGGGAACGGGGCCCTGGCGCATGATCGCCCGCCCGTCGCCCGACGGCATCTCGGCCGACGAGATCGTGGCCGAGGCACTCGGATTGCTCTCGGCTCGGCTCGCCGGGGCGGGCATCAAGAACTGAGGGTATGAACTGCGGACGAGGCGGACTCCGCGGACGATACGGACGGGAGACTGGAGACTTCCCTGGAAGACTCGGCCCGCCATGCCGGGTGAGACTACTCTGAAAGCCCCCCAAGTCATGTCCGCCTCGTCCGGCTCGTCCGTATGGCCTGGTCCAAATCCTCCGATCTTGATGCCGGCCACTCACCGCCGGGGTAAGTTTCGCGGATGATCGACGCCCGGCTGGACCGCATCTGCATCGTGATGATGAGCGCCGTGGGCGACGCGGTGCACGTGCTGCCCGTGATCAACGCCATCAAGCGCGCCCACCCGGCGTCGCACATCACCTGGGTGCTGCAGCCGGGGCCGGCCACGCTCGTCCGCGGCCACCACGCGGTGGACGACATCGTCCTCTTCGACCGGAGCAAGGGGTGGCGCGCGTTCACCGGCGTGCGCGCCGAGCTGGCGACGCGGCCGTTCGACGTCGTGATCGCGCTCCAGGTGTACTTCAAGGCCGGGATCGTCACCTCGTTCACCCGCGCGCCGATCAAGCTCGGGTTCGACCGCGCCCGGGCGCGCGACATGAACTGGCTGTTCACCAACCGCAGGATCCCGCCGCACGCCGGGCAGCACGTGCAGGACCAGTACTTCGAGTTCCTCACCGCGCTGGGCATTCCGCACGAACCCGTGACGTGGGATCTCGGTCCCTGGCCCGCCGAGCGCGAGTGGCAGCGCGGCTTCTACGCCGGGATGGACCGCCCCGCGGCGGCGATCGTCGTCGCGACCAGCAAGCCCGAGAAGGATTGGCTGCCCGAGCGGTGGGCCGAGGTGGCCGACGCGCTGTACCACGACTTCGGGCTGCAGCCCGTGCTCGTGGGCGGGCGCTCCCCGCGCGAGCTGCACGCCGAGCGTGTCATACTGGAACGCTCAACCGTGACGCCGCGGTCGGCGCTGGGGAGCGGGCTGCGCCACCTGGTGGGGATCATGGACGGCGCCGCCCTCGTGCTCTCGCCCGACACCGGCCCGCTGCACATGTCGGTGGCGCTCGACCGCCCGGTGGTGAGTCTCGCCGGATACACCAACCCCAAGCGCACCGGCCCGTACCGCCGGTTCCACGACCTGATCGTCGACGCCTACGGCGACCCCGGCGAGGACTACCCGATCTCGATGGAGAACCGCCCGGGGCGCATGCTGCGCATCACGGTGCGCGACGTGCTGGATCGCGTGGAGCGCTGGCGCGCCGCCTACGGCGTGGGCTACGAGCGCGCGACTTCGAGCGGGCCGAACGGGTAGCGCAGCCCCAGCCGCTCGAACAGGCGTACCATCCGGTTCACCGCCAGCCCCATTACGGCGAAGTAGTCGCCGTCCACGCGCGTCACGATCGTCGCGCCGAACCCCTGGATTCCGTACGCCCCGGCCTTGTCCATCGGCTCCCCGGTGGCCACGTAGGCGGCGATGTCGGCGTCGCTCAGGGCGCGGAAGGTGACGCCCACCTCCTCGACTCCCGACTCCACCCGCCCGCGCCACGCCACCGCGACCCCGGTGAGCACGGTGTGCGACCGGCCGGCGAGCCGGCGGAGCATCCGCGCCGCGTCGGCTTCCGACTCGGGCTTGGCCAGCACCTCGCCGTCCACGACCACGGTGGTGTCGCTCCCGATGGCCACGGCGTCGTGATCGCCCAGCGCCAATGCCTTCTCGCGCGCCAGCCGCTCGACGTACGCGGCCGGCGACTCGCCCGCGCGCAGCGACTCGTCCACGTTCGCAGGGCGCACCTCGTGCGGGATGCCGATCAGCGTGAGCAGGTCGCGCCGCCGGGGCGACGCCGAGGCGAGCACCACGCGCGGGCGGTCGGCGGTCATTTCTCGAGCCACAGCGTCACCGGGCCGTCGTTGACCAGCTCCACGTCCATCATCGCGCCGAACTCGCCGGTCTCGGTGCGCACGCCGCGCTCGCGGAGCATGGCGACGAACCGTTCGTAGAGCGGGATGGCCGTCTCTGGGCGCGCCGCGTCGATGAAGCTGGGGCGCCGTCCCTTTTCGGCGTTGCCGTACAGGGTGAACTGCGACACCACGAGCAGCGCGCCGCCGACGTCGGCCAGCGCGAGGTTCATCTTGTCCTCGGCGTCGGCGAACAGGCGGAGCCCGACCACCTTGTCGGCCATCCAGGCGAGCTGCGCCTCGGTGTCGCCGTGGGTGAACCCCACGAGGAGCAGGAAGCCGCGCTCGATGGCGCCGGTGACGCGATCGCCCACGCGGACCTGGGCCCGCGACACGCGCTGGAGGAGCACTCGCATGGCGCGGGAATCTAATGCCGCCGGCGCCGGGCGTCCTTGCCCCGGCGCGCGGCGCTCGGCAGCTTGGGAGCGAGCCCATGCCTCCCTCCGCGCCGATGGCCGACACGCCGGCCCCGCTCACGCAGACGCTCGAGGTCGAGACCCCGGAGCTGGTGCTGGTCCATTACACCGTCGCCGGGCTGGGCTCGCGCGCGTTCGCGGCGATCATCGACTACCTGATCTGCATCGCCGCGCTCGTCGTCGTGGTGCTCGTGCTCGGCATCCGGTCGGCGCTGGCCTCGCGCGCCGCCGGCGAGACGGTGGTCCTCGCCCTGACGGTGCTGGTCCTGGCGCAGTTCGCGGTGCTGTGGGGCTACTACGTGCTGTTCGAGGGGCTGGCCGACGGCCAGACGCCGGGCAAGCGTCTGCTGCACCTGCGGGTGGTCCGCGACGGCGGGTACTCGGTGACCTTCGGGGCGTCGGCCATACGGAATCTCGTACGGCTGCTCGACATGCAGCCCGTGCTCACGTACGGCGTGGGGCTGACCAGCGTCCTGTTCTCGCGCTCGGGGAAGCGGCTGGGCGACTACGCGGCCGGCACGCTGGACGTGCGGGAGAGCGTGGTGCACGAGCCGGCAGCCCCCGTGGCGGTCCCGCCGGACCTGGGCGAGACGCCGGCGCTGCACACCCGCCTCAACGAGGCCGAGTTCGAGGTGCTGGAGCGGTTCGTGCAGCGCAGCGGCGAGCTCGGCGCCGGACCGCGGGCGCGGCTCACCGCGCAACTCGCGGCCCGGTTCGCGGGGGCGCTGGCCGAGATCGAGGGCTCCGACGACGCCCAGCGGCTGGAGCGGCTGCTCACGGCCGAGCAGTGGGCCCGGAGCCACGGGCTCGCCGCGCGCGAGGATACGGG
>JBJKPA010000223.1:0-4001 GCA_046706905.1 Gemmatimonadaceae bacterium | reverse complement strand
TGCTCGGAACGCGCGGCTCGGTGGAGGGGGTGGATTACCGCGGCGTCCAGGTGCTGGCCGACCTGCGCGCGATTCCGGATTCGCCGTGGCTGATGGTGGCCAAGGTGGACGCCGGCGAGCTGTTGGCCGAGGCGCGCTACCGGGCGGGGGCGATCGCGCTGATCGTGGCCTCGCTGGTGCTGCTGGCGGCGATGATCACGGCGTACGCGCACCGGCGGCGGCAGGCGGCCGCGTATCAGGGGCTCTACGAATCGGAGCGGAGGGCCCGTGCCGAGCTGCAGCTCAGCCTGGAGCGGTTCCAGATGGCGAACCGGGCCACGTTCGACGTCATCTGGGACTACGATCCGAAGGGCAATACGCTCTGGCGCAACGATAATTTCCGCGAACGGTTCGGCTATGAGCCGCAGGAAGTCGAGACGGGGCTGGAGTCGTGGAGCACGCGGGTGCATCCGGAGGACCGGGACCGCGTGCGGGACGGCCTGAACGCCGCGCTGGCGTCCACCGCGACGACGTGGGCGGCCGGATACCGGTTCCGGCGCAAGGACGACAGCTACGCGCTGGTCGAGGACCGGGCCAACATCCTGCGCGACGCCGACGGGCGCGCCCTGCACGTGATCGGTGCGATGCAGGACGTGACCGAGGTGCGGCGGGCCGAGGAGGGAATCCGCCGGCTGAACCGCGTGTACGTGGTGCAGAGCGAGATCAACCAGGCCATCGTGCGGATCCGCGACCAGCAGACGCTGTTCGAGCGGGCGTGCCAGATCGCCGTCGAGCGCGGTGGAATGCGGATGGCGTGGGTGGGGCTGCTCGACGCGGCGACCCGCGAGATCCGGGTGGCGGCCTCGGCCGGCGTCACCGACGGCTACCTGCGGAACGTGCACATCGTGGTGGACGATCCGGTGCGCGGGCGCGGCCCGAGCGGCACGGCGATGCGCGAGGGGCGGCACGATGTGTGCAACGACATCGCGCACGATCCGCGCATGGCGCCGTGGCGGGAGAACGCGCTGGCCCTCGGCTACCGGGCCTCGGCGGCGTTCCCCCTCGTCGCGGGCGGGGTCACGCGCGGGGCGTTCGCCCTGTACGCCGAGGAGCCCGGGTTCTTCGACCGCGACGAGCTGGCGCTGCTCGACGATCTGGCGGCGAGCATCGGCTTCGCGATGGAGCTGGCCGAGCAGGAGTCGGAGCGCAAGCAGCTCGAAGCGCAGTTCCTGCAGGCGCAGAAGATGGAGACGGTGGGGCGCCTCGCCGGCGGGATCGCGCACGACTTCAACAATCTGCTCACGGTGATCAACGGCGTGACCGGGGTGGCGCTGGAGCGCGGCGTGCACGACGAGCAGCTGCGGAGCGACCTGCACGAGATCAACGACGCGGGCGAGCGGGCGGCGGCCCTCACGCGGCAGCTGCTCGCGTTCAGCCGCCAGCAGCTGCTCACGCCGGACGTCATCGATCTCAACGCGCTGCTCGGCCGGATGCAGCCGATGCTGCGGCGGCTCCTCCCCGAGACGGTGACGCTGGTCGTTTCGCCGGGCGCCGGTCTGGGGCACGTCCGCGCCGACCCCGGGCAGATCGAGCAGGTGGTGCTCAACCTGGCGGTGAACGCGAGTGACGCGATGCCGGACGGCGGCACGCTGACGATCGAGATGCAGAACGCCGAGCTGGACGAGGGCTACGCCGCCACGCACCCGTCGGTGCGGCCGGGCGCGTACGTGATGCTCGCGATGACCGACACCGGCGTGGGCATGGACGAGGCGACCCGGGAGCGGATCTTCGATCCGTTCTTCACGACGAAGGAAGCGGGGAAGGGCACCGGGCTGGGGCTGGCCACGGTGTACGGGATCGTCAAGCAGAGCGACGGGAGCATCTGGGTGTACAGCGAGCCCGGGCGGGGGACGACGTTCAAGATCTATCTCCCGCGGGTCGCGGGCCCGCAGGCGAAGCGCGTGGTCCGCAAGGCGGAGGGACTCCGCCGCGGAACGGAGACGGTGCTGGTCGTGGAGGACGATCCCGGGGTCCGGAAGCTGGCCGAGCGCATCCTGTCCGGCGCGGGCTACACGGTGGTGACCGCGTCCGACGGCGCGGCGGCGCTGGAGACGCTGCGGCACCACGCCGGCCCCATCCACCTCGTGCTGAGCGACGTCGTGCTGCCGGGCATCGGGGGCCGCGAGCTGGCCGCGCAGGTGGCCGAGGTGCACCCGAGCGTGCGCGTGATCCTCACGTCGGGGTACACCGACGACGCGCTGCTGCGCTCGGCGGTGACCGACGCCGCGACGCAGTTTCTCGCCAAGCCGTACACCGCCGCGGAGCTGACGCGGCGGGTACGGGAAGTGCTCGACGCGCCGGCGGGCTGACGCCCACCGGCGCCGCGCTCCCTAGCGGTGGGCGCCCGTGACGTGCTCGGCGAGGAACCAGACCTGCATCTCGTTGGTCCGGATCACGTCGCTGACGAGCAGATCGTTGGTGCCGTCGTCGCCGAACTTGGCGGCGTCGCGGGCCATGGCGCGTGCCTCCTCGAGCACGGCCTCGTGCGCGCCGAGCAGCCGCTCGATCTGCGCCTCGGCCTTCTCGCGCTCCTGCGGCGGGCGCGGGATGATGGTGCGCTCGGCGACGTCCTGGGCCATGGCGATGCTCACCCCGCCCAGCATCATCACGCGCTCGGCGATCGCGTCGACCAACTCGGCTTGCTCGCCGAAGTGCTTGTCGAACAGCAGATGGAGCGAGTAGAAGCTCGGCCCCGAGACCTGCCAGTGGTGCTTCTTGTACAGGTCGCGCAGCGTCATCGTGTCGGCGAGGAGCTGGTTCAGGTTCTCGATGGATTTCCGGCAGGCCTCGTCGGACAGGGCGATGGGGAGCTTGCGCTCCTGCGTCAGCGCCTGGATGACTCCGGCGCGGGGACGGGGGCCCGAGACGGCTCCATTTCTGGTCTTCTGCATGTGCGGTTCCTCCCTTGCTCGAAATGCGGGTGCCACTACTGCCCTCAATCGCAAGGTACACGAATTCGGCAGCCGTCAGTATCCGGCGAATGCGTCGTCGGGGTAGCAGTACAGCCACCGCTCGCCGGGCTCGGCCGAGGCGATCACCGGATGGCCGGTGGCGCGGGCGTGCTTGGTGGCGTGGCGATTGGGGGAATCGTCGCAGCAGAGCGTGACGCCGCAGGTCTGGCAGGTCCGTAGGTGGACCCAGGCCGATCCCGTCTTGACGCATTCCTCGCACACGCGGCGCTTGGCCTGGCGCACGTGTTCGATGGCCTCCATGTGGGTGCAGCCTCCCTCGACGTTCATGCGGCCCCCTCCCGTTCGCTGAGTGTCCGGTGCGCCCGGGCGATGCCCGCGGCGTCCGGCTCCACGAAGAGCATACGGCGGCTGTCAATGGCCGGGCATCGGCGCGGCGGGGCCGGCGCCAGGGCGGACGCCATGCGACAATGCTGATGGCGGTTGCGCGCCGGCGGCACGCCCCGCATGTTGACTGCGGTTCGCATCCCCAGGGGAGCCACGGCATGGACTGGTACGTCAGAGCCCTCACCAAGTACTTCGAGTTGGACGGGCGCGCGTCGCGCCGCGAGTACTGGGGATTCGTGGGAGGCGGCCTCCTGGTTTCGGGCGCTCTGTGGCTCGGTGCGGCCATGGCGGTCGGCGCGGGGGTCGCCCACGCCGCGGTGTCTCTCGTCGCCCCCGCCCACGCGCTGCTCGTGGACGTACCCGGCGCCGCGGCATCGGTGCGCCGCCTGCACGACACCAATCACTCGGGGTGGTGGGCGGCGCTCGTTCTGCTCCCGCTGATCGGGCCGCTCTTCCTGCTGGGCTATCTGGTCACGCGCGGCGACGAGGGCGAGAACGAGTACGGTCCGCCCCCGTCACCCACGCTCCCCGCCGCCGGGGCGGCGGAACCGCCGCTGCTGCGCTAGCGCTCCCAGAAGTGCGGGGGCTCGATGCCCAGCGCCCGCAGATACACGTAGCCCTGCCCGCGATGGTGGATCTCGTTGTCCACGAGATAGAGCACGAGCC
>JBJKPA010000222.1:0-3681 GCA_046706905.1 Gemmatimonadaceae bacterium | reverse complement strand
CTGGCGCCGCGGTTGGAATCGGTGCTCGAGGTGATCTACCTGATCTTCAACGAGGGCTACTCGGCCACGGCGGGGGAGGATTGGGTGCGTCCCGCCCTGTGCGACGACGCGCTGCGGCTGGGGCGCGTGCTGGCCGAGCTGGCCACCGAGGAGCCCGAAGTGCATGGGCTGGTGGCGCTGATGGAGAACCAGGCATCGCGGCTCAGGGCCCGCGTGGCGAAGGACGGCGCGCCGATCCTGCTCCTCGACCAGGATCGCAGCCGGTGGGACCGCGTGCTCATCTCGCGCGGATTGACCGCGATGGACCGGGCGACGGCCCTGAGCGGCGCGCTCGGCCCGTACACGCTGCAGGCGGCGATCGCGGCCTGTCACGCCCGGGCGCTGACGCCCGAGGAGACGGCGTGGACGCAGATCTCGGCCCTGTACGACGCGCTGGCGCAGCTCACGCCGTCGCCGGTGGTGGAGCTGAACCGGGCAGTGGCGTACGCGATGGCGTTCGGCCCGGCCGAGGGGCTGGCGATCCTCAACGCGATCGGCGACGACCCGACATTACGAAACTATCATCTGTTGCCGAGCGTGCGGGGGGATTTTCTGTTCAAGCTGGGGAGGTTCGCCGAGGCGCGTTCGGAGTTCGAGCGGGCGGCGTCGATGACCGGAAACGCGCGCGAGCGCGAGCTGCTGCAGGCGCGGGCGGGCGAGGCGGCGGCGCGGCAGTGAGGCTCAGCCCGCCGCGCCGAGCGCGGCGAGCCGGTCGAGCACTTCGGCCCGGTGTTCCAGCAGGCCGATCCAGGTGATGGCCTCGTCCATGTCACGGAACACGTAGAGCCCGTCGCCCGGGCGTTCTCGCAGCATCTGGTACATGCGCGCCATGCCGTACGTGACGTCGGTGCTGACGACGACCGCCCGACGGGTCTCGGCGGCGAAGACCGAGCGCGAGGCGAGCCGCTGGATCGCCGATGCGTCGAGATCGAAGTCCGTCACGCCCTGATAGTCGCCCAGCTCGCGGTTGGCGCGCGCGAATTCCGGCATGGTGTGGAGGGCGTCCGTCGCTTCGAGCAGCTCGGCGCCCGTGACCGCGCCCCAGGCCTTGACGAGGACGACGCTCAGCTCGGCGTCGATGGTGTATGCAACGCTCACGGAGTTCGCCCCCCTACTCCGCCCGGAGGGCCTCGGTGGGATCGATCCGCAGTGCCCGTCGCGCGGGAAGGTATGCGGCGATCAACGTGGTCGCGACGAGGAGTGCGGCGATGGCGGCGAAAGTCGCCGGATCGAGCGGGTTCACGCCGTAGAGGATGCTCGTGAGGGCACGGGTCGCGAACGCGGCGCCCACGAGGCCGAGGGCGAGTCCGATCGCGGTGAGTTTGAGCCCCTCGCCCACGACGAGGCGCGACACCGAGCCCGGCTCGGCGCCCAGCGCGACGCGGATGCCGATCTCGCGGGTGCGGTGCGTAACCGCGTATGCGATCACGCCGTAGAGGCCGACGGCGGTGAGGAGGAGCGCGACGAGGGCGAACGCTCCGATGAGAGCCATCGCGAAGCGCGGCTGCTGGAGGCCGACGCTCACGAAATCGTGCGCCCGGTAGATGCGGACGACTCGGACGGATGGGGCCACCTGCGGGACCATACGCTCGAGCGCGGCGACCGTCGCGGTCGCGTCGTGCGTGCGGAGGAGGAGCCCACCCGTGGGACCACCGGTGATCGGATTCCTCGCGAGGTAGAGCTGCAACTCCTCAGCGTCGCCCGTGAGCCCGGGCATGTGGACGTCGGCCGCGACACCCACGACCGTGAGCCATGGCCGCTTGTCGCTGGGCCGGAACTGCAGCCCCAGCGGACTCTGCCCGGGCCAGAGGCGCCGTGCCAGCGCCTCGTTGATCACGGCGGTCTGCACGGCCGGTGTCGCATCGGTGGAATCGAAGCCCCGCCCGGCGAGCAACCGCATTTCCAGGAATCGGAAGTAGCCGGGCCCCGCCACCATCGTGCGCGCGCGGTGGACGTCGGTGGCCACGGGTCCCGCGGCCCCCTCGGTCTGAAAGTCAGATGCGAAGATCATTCCCATGGCGGGGAAATCCCCTCGCATCGCGGCCACGACGCCCGGAGCGCTGGCCATCGCGGCCGCCAATTGGGCCTCCTGCGCATACGCCGTGCGGGGGTCCACGCCCTGCTTCGGGAGGACGACCGGGTAGATGATCCCGGCGGGGTCGAAGCCGAGCGGCGTGCGAACGAGCCCGACGAACGAGCGCACCAGCAGTCCCGCGCCGACGAGCATCACCAGGGACAGTGCCACCTCGATCACGATGAACGTGGCGCGCATCCGTCGAGCGCCCGCGCCCCCCGACGACGTGCGCGAGCCGGCGCTGAGCACTTCACCCGGCGAGCGGCCGGCCGCGAACAGCGCCGGCATCGCACCGAAGGCCAGACCGGACGCAACCGAGATCGCGATGCTCCAGAGGAGCACGGCGCTATCCAGGCGAACCGCCGAGAGCTGATCCATCGTGTCGGGCCGAACCGCGATGATCACGTGAAGCCCGAGGCGGGCGAGCAGCACGCCCAGCGCCCCGCCCACGAGGGCGAGCACGACGCTCTCGGCCAGCACCTGCCAGACCAGCCGGCCGCGCCCAGCGCCGAGGGCGAGGCGAAGCGCGAACTCGCGCCGGCGGCCCCACCCTCTGGCGAGCAGCAAGTTGGCGACGTTGGTGCACGCGATCAGGAGCAGCGCGCCGACGGCGGCGAAGAGCACTTGGATGGTCTGCGTCTGACGCTCGCCGATGTAGTCCTGGGCGCGCATCGCGCGCGCCACCGCGTGCTGGTCGTCGCCCGTATCGGGGGGCGCGTGCATGATCGCATCCATCTCGTGCGACGCCGCCGCAATCGTGACGCCCGGGCGGAGGCGGGCGTACGCCTCGAAGTAGACCGCGCCCGTGTCGGACACGGCATACGGCAACAGCAGATCGCGCGGCGGGTCGAAGGTCATCGGGATCACGAGGTCCGGTGGTGCGACGCCGACGATCGTGTACGCCTTGCCGTCCACGTGCACGAGCTTGCCGAGAACGCCGGCGCGTCCCCCGTAGGCGCGATGCCAGAGGGCGCTGCCGATCATGGCCACCGGCGCGGCATTCGGGAGGGCGTCGGTCGAATCGAATTCACGGCCGATCACCGGATGCACCTGCAGCGTTCTGCGGAGGAAGCCGGGCGTGACACGGGCGCCGGGGACCGAGTCGTTCGCGCCCGACTCGGGGACCTGGAACGTCTGCTCGAAGGCCGCGCCGAACGCGTCGAGGGAGTGCGCGCGTGCATGCCAGGCATCGTACATCCCCTTGCCCGACGAGAAGGGGATCTTGCCACCCCCGAACATGCGCTCGAGCCGCACGATGCTGTTCCCGTCGGGGTACGGCTCGGGCGAGATGAGCAGCGCGTGGACCACCGTGAAGATCGCGGTGTTGGCGCCGATGCCGAGAGCCAGGGTGAGGACCGCGACGAGCGCGAAGCCCCGGGCCTTCGTGAGCTGGCGGAGGGTGAACCTCAGGTCGTGGGCGAAGGCGGCGAGGCGGGGGGCCGGCATGGAGATCAACATTCACTGCAGGCCCGCGGCGCGCCAGAGCACCCGGTATTCGCCGGGCTCCGCCGGCCCAAACGCCGACTCCTCTCGAATCTCCGTCCGCTCCTCCGCGCCCACCGGGGACT
>JBJKPA010000221.1:0-3843 GCA_046706905.1 Gemmatimonadaceae bacterium | reverse complement strand
GCCGTGTGCCACACGCAGTCGAGCTGCCTCACCTGTCACATCGGGACGCTGGGCCGCGACGTGATCCGCCAGTTGCCCGTGGCCGAGCCGGGGAGCGCCGCCGGGGTGCGGCTCGTCCGCGCGTGGCAGCCGCCGTCGTCGGCGGTGTCCGGTCCGTCGCCGATCGCGGCGGCCAACGAGATGACCGTGCCGCTGCTCGCCACGGCCACCGACACGGTGCGGCTCAAGGTGGTGCACATGCATCCGCCGGGCTTCGCGACCCACCACAAGACGGCCGCGGCCAGCGGGCAGTTGAACTGCCAGGGGTGCCACCAGCCCCGCGACTGCACCGCCTGCCACGACGGGGTGTCGACGCGCGGGAACTATCATCCCGACGACTTCATGGCCCGGCACGCGACGGCCGCCTACGCGCAGGACGCGAACTGCAGCACCTGCCATCGCGTGGAGACGTTCTGCCGGAGCTGCCACCGGTCGAGCGGGATCGCGACCACCGGCGGCGTGCGCGGTCCGGCGCACAACGGACAACCGCTCTGGCTGCTGCAGCACGGGCAGGCGGCGCGTCAGAATCTCACGAGCTGCACGGCCTGTCACCAGCAGCGTGACTGCCTGCGCTGCCACTCGGATCTCGGACTGCACGTCAATCCGCACGGTCCGAACTTCAACCCGGAGGCGATGGGAACGCGGGACATGCAGATGTGCCTGGTCTGCCACATCAGCAACCCGCTGACGAAAGGCGGCGGGTGACGGCCGATGCCGGCCGGGTTTCCGATCCCGGGATGTCGCTCGGCCGGGAAGAGGCGAACGATGTGCATGCGGACCACGGCGGAGGGGACGGAACGGAGACGGAGCGGTTGAAGAATCAACAGCTCCTCCGTTCGAGTTCGTTCGGTCCGTCGGTTGTGGTAGTACAAATCGTTGATGCTGGTGCCGGAATCTGACATCCCGGGCGGAAGGGCGATCGCATGACAGAGCTGTAATGAGAACGCGGAGCTGAACGGATGGGCAGGGCAATCCCCTACGCAGGCTCGGGGCATCTCCGATTGGTGGGGGTGTTGCGCGAAAGCTGTTTACACGCGGCGAAAGCGGCGCTCGCGCGCACGACCGGGCGCCGCGGCACGAAGACCCGACTCACGTCGTGCGTGAACGCATAGCGGGAAGGTGGTCTTGAAACGACTCGGAGCGCAGGCCGGCCCTCCCCGGGCCGCGGTTGACGTCCGCAACGCTTTCCGGCGCCGAGCCCTCGGCGTGCTCGTCACGCTGGCCGCCACCGCGACCCTCGCCTCGGGGTACGCGGCGCCCGCCGCCGCGCAGGGGAGCGGCGGCGTGGTCCAGTGCCGGAACTGCCATTCCAACCGGGAGTTCCTGGTCGGCAAGACGACCACGCTCGCCGGCGACTCGGCGCTGTTCGTGCCCGACTCGCTGCTCCACGACTCCAAGCACGCGGGGCTGAGCTGCACGAGCTGCCACCCGGCGTTCGCCAGCGGCTACCCGCACCGCGACACGTCGGTCGTCGCCGTGCCGTGCCAGAGCTGCCACGAGAAGGAGGGTGCCGAGTGGGCGCGCTCGGTGCACGCGCCGGAGGCCGTCACCAACGGCACGGCGCCGACCTGCACCACGTGCCACGGCTTCCACCACGTGCTGGCCGCCACCGACCCGCGCTCGCCGACCTACCCGCTCAACGTGGCCAGCCTGTGCGCGAGCTGCCACGCGAATCCGAAGATCATCGACGAGTACTTCAGCGGCCCGGCCGGCGCGCAGGCGCGCACCGCGGTCGCGCAGTACTACAAGACCGTCCACGGGATCGCGATGACCAAGGCGGGGCTCGTCGTCTCGGCGACCTGCAACGACTGCCACGGCTCGCACCTCATCCTGCCCCCCGACTCGTCGGCGTCCACGATCAACCGCGATCACATCGCCCAGACCTGCGGCCGGTGCCACGTCGGCATCCTCGCGACCTTCGACTCGTCGTCGCACGGGCAGGCACTGCTTTCCGGCGCGAAGACGGCCAACGGACACGGCGCCCCGGTGTGCATCGACTGCCACCCGGCGCACGAGCTCGTGTCGGCGTCCGATCCCGTGTGGTTCCGCGGGGTGGTGAAGGAATGCGGCACCTGCCACGAGCAGGAATACAAGACGTACTTCGAGACCTACCACGGGCAGGTCACCGAGCTGGGCTTCGGCCTCACCGCCAAGTGCAGCGACTGCCACACGGCGCACGCGATGCTGCCGGCCACCGATCCCAAGTCGACGGTGTACCCGACGAACCTCGTGAAGACCTGCGCCCAGTGCCATCCGGAAGCCAACGCGAACTTCGTGAAGTACGAGCCGCACGGTGATCCGCACAACCGCGCGAAGTACCCGCTGCTGTTCTGGACCTGGCTGTTCATGACGGTGCTGCTGGTGAGCGTGTTCGTCTTCTTCGGCGTGCACACACTGCTCTGGCTGACGCGGCTCACGATCAACCGGCTGAAGGGACGGCCCCTGAACGGGCACGCGGGCGCGGGGCCGGCGACGAAGGGCGAAGGGGAGGGACAACCATGACCGCACCGATCGCGGTTTCCGACAAGGGGCAGGGCCCCTACCTGCGGCGGTTCGGTCCGGTCGAGCGGGCCACCCACGCCCTGGTGATCGTGTCGTTTCTCGGGCTCGTGCTCACCGGCGTGCCGCTGCGCTTCGCGTACGCGCCGTGGGCGGGGCCGCTCATGCGGTTCCTCGGCGGGCCGGGTTCGGCCGGGTTCATCCACCGCGTGTGCGCGGCGATCACCTTCGGCTACTTCTTCCTCCACCTGGTCAGGGTCAGCTGGACGCTCGTCCACACCGACGACAAGAAGGCCATCTTCTGGGGACCGAACAGCATGGTGCCCCAGCCCAAGGACATCCGCGACGTGATCGGGATGTTCAAGTGGTTCTTCGGGCGCGGCCCGATGCCCAAGTTCGACCGCTTCAGCTACATGGAGAAGTTCGACTACTGGGCGGTGTTCTGGGGCGTGGCGATCATCGGCGGCTCGGGGCTCCTGCTCTGGTTCCCGACCTTCTTCGCCCGGGTGTTCCCCGGGTGGGTGTTCAACGTGGCGACGATCGTGCACGGCGACGAGGCCCTGCTCGCGCTCGGCTTCATCTTCACGATCCACTTCTTCAACGTCCACCTGCGCCCCGGGAAGTTCCCCATCGACCTCGTGATCTTCACCGGGCGGGCGCGGGCCGAGTACTTCGAGGAAGAGCACCCGCTGGAATACGCGCGCAACGTGGAGCAGGGGCGGCTCGACGAGCTGGCGATGCAGGCACCCTCGCGGGCGACCTACCTCTGGTCGGTGGGGCTCGGCTTCGCCGCCCTCACCGTGGGCGTGTTCCTGATCATCCTCGTGCTGTATGCCCTGTTGAGCTGAGGAGGGCCTCACCGTGGTGCGGCGTCGAATGGCCGGTGGGTTCGTGATCGCCATGGCCGCGCTGGGCATCGGTGCGCGGCGGGCCTCCGCGCAGCGGCCGAGCCCGACGGCGGTGGACTGCGTGGCGTGCCACCCGAGTGTGCACGCCACGATGACCGGACTGGGCGTGCGGACGGCCGAGCGCTGTCTCGCCTGCCACGCCAAAGCGCACGAGGCGGTGGACGAGTTGTATACGGGCGCCGGCACCGACTCCACCATCCTCCCGGACCGGATGTACCGGGCGCGCGTGGCGTGCCGCGAGTGCCACACCACCGCCGAGCTGGCGGCGCCGGCCGGCGCACCGCGCACCGACGCGCTGACCCGCGCCTGCACGAGCTGCCATGGCGAGCGGTTCGCGAACATGCTGCCACGTTGGACCGAGGCGATGAGCCGCCATACGGCGGCGGCCGAGGCCTAC
>JBJKPA010000220.1:0-3783 GCA_046706905.1 Gemmatimonadaceae bacterium | reverse complement strand
GCGGCAGGCCGCCGCCGACGGCGGCCAGCAGGGCGCCGCCAGCGCCCAGCAGGCGCTGCAGCAGCTCGAGAACGCCCGCCGCCTGCTCGACCGCGAGAAGAGCCAGCAGGCCCAACGCGCCGTGGACGACGCGCTGCAGACGCAACGCAACCTCGCCAACCAGCAGCAGCGCGTCGCCAACGACATCAACCGGCTCGGCAACGGCGATCCGGCCCGGCAGCAGGCGCAGCGCGACGCCATCGCGCAGCAACAGCGCGCGATGGCCGACTCGGTGAAGTCGCTCACCAGCCGGCTGGACCGCGCCGCGCTCGACGCGCAGCGCGACCAGCCCGACGTGGCGCGCGACATCGCCGCGGCCTCCGACTCGCTCAAGAAGCGTGGCACCGCCGACCGCCTGGGATATCTGGCGCAGAACGCCACCGGCACGGCGCCCCAACAGTATCTGCGTCAGCAACAGGGGCCGATCGGCCGCGACATCGCCGACCTCGGCCGCCAGCTCGACAGCGCCCGCGTGGCCGCCGGCCGGCAGTCCAACGCCCAGCAGCAGGCCGAAGCGCTGGATCGCATGCGCAGCCTCGTGCAGGGGCTGCAGTCGGTCGGCGACCGCATGCAACAACAGACCGGGCAGCAGGGTCAGCAAGGCCAGCCGTCGCAGTCCGGACAGCAGCGGGGCCAACAGGGGCAACGAGGTCAGCAGGGGCAGCAGGGCCAGGCGGGCCAGGCGGGCCAGCGTGGTCAGCAGGGCGCGCCCGGCGGACAGCGCGGCCAGGGCGGTCAGCGCGCCGGCGGCGGGATGGGTGAAGGAGCGATGCGTCCCGGTGCACCCGCCGGACGCGGTCTGTCACCCGAAGAGGCGCGCCAGTTCTCGCGCGAGCTATCCCAGCGCCTGGCCGACGCCGACAGTCTGCGCAACCTGCTGCGTCGGCAGGGCGTGGACGTGGCCGAGCTGGATCGCGTGCTCGGCAACCTGCGGCAGTTCACGAATCAGCGGACGCTCGAGCAGGCCGATGCTGCGTCGGAGCTGCAGACGCGGGTGATCCAGGGGCTGGCCGCATACGAGTTCGCGCTGCGCCGCACGCTGGGCGCCGATCAGGAGCGCGTGCTGCTCGGCCGCTCGGGAGATGTCCCACCCTCGTTCCGCGCGCTGGTCGAGGAGTACTACCGCTCGATCGCCCGCACCCCGAAGCCGATCAAGCCGTAGGCGCGTCCTCGCGGCCGCCGCCCAGCGCGACCTCGATGCCGACGCCCTCGCGCTCGGCGCGCTCCAGCACGTGGCAGCCGGCGGCGACGTCCTCGATGGCCAGGCCGAGCGACTTGAACAGCGTGATCTCGTCGCGCGACTCGCGGCCGTGCGCCTTGCCGATCAGGATCTCGCCCAGCTCGGCGGCCACGGCGGCCTCCGTGATCAGGCCTTCACGCAGGGGGATCAGATAGTCGGCCGACTCGTTGACCAGCGACTCGCGCCGGTCGGCGAAGATGCGCCCGCGCGCCACGGCGTCGCTGGCCAACTCGCGAGCGTCGGGCTGCGACGCGCCCACGACGTTGACGTGCATGCCGGGCGCCAGCGCGGCGCCGTCCAGCACCGGTTCGCGCGACGCGGTCACCGTGCACACCACGTCGGCCCCGCGCGCCGCCTCGGCGGCCGACGCGCAGACCGTGATCTCCGCGTCGTGCGTCTTGCGGGCCCACGCCGCGAACGCCGCGGCGTGCGCGGGCGTCCGGCTCCACACGCGCACCCGCTCGATGGGGCGCACGAGTCGCATCGCGTCGAGATGCGTGCGCGCCTGCACACCGCTCCCGAGCAGGGCGAGCGTGGCGGCATCGTCGCGGGCCAGGAGCTTCGTGGCCACGGCGGACACGGCGGCGGTCCGGATCGCCGTGATCGACGAGGCGTCCATGAGCGCCACGATCCGGCCGTCCTCGGCGTCGAACAGCACCACCGCGCCCTGGTGCGAATCGAGACCGCGCGCGTGGTTGCCGGGAAACACCGTGATGACCTTGGTGCCGAACGCGGGAAGCGCCGACGAGTACGCCGGCATCATCCCGAACGCGCCGCGCCTCTCGGGGAGACGCATGACCATGCGCAGCGGCAGGATCACCTCGCCGCGCGACAGCGAGGCGAGCGCCGACTCCATGAGCGGGATGCACTCCGCCATCGGCAGGAGCGCGGTGACCTGCGACTGGGTCAGGATGCGCATGGCCGAACGGTCAGCGGTTGACCGTCACCCGCCCCCTTATTCCGCCTCCATGAACGGATACTTGTAGTCGAGCGGCGGCGAGAAGGTCTCCTTGATCGCCCGCGCGCTCACCCAGCGCACGAGGTTCAGCTTGGACCCCGCCTTGTCGTTGGTGCCCGACCCGCGGGCGCCGCCGAACGGCTGCTGGCCCACCACCGCGCCCGTGGGCTTGTCGTTCACGTAGAAGTTGCCGGCCGCGTTGCGCAGCGTGGCCATCGCCTCGCGCACGCCGCGCCGGTCGGTCGAGAACACCGCGCCGGTGAGCGCGTACGGCGAGGTGTCGTCGATCGCGTGCAGCGTCTCGCCCCACTTGGCGTCGTCGTACACGTACGCCGTGAGCACGGGGCCGAAGATCTCCTCGCACATCAGCCGGTAGCCGGGATCGGCCGTCTCGACCAGCGTCGGGGCGATGAAGTAGCCCACCGAATCGTCGGTCTGGCCGCCCGAGATGATCTTCGCGTTGCGCTTCGCGTCGGCGATGTACTCGCTGATCTTCCGGAACGCCTTCTGGTCGATCACGGCGCCCATGAAGTTGCGGAAGTCCTGCACGTCGCCCATCTGCATCTCCTGCATCATCCCCACCACGCGGTCGCGCACGTCGGGCCACAGCGACCGCGGCACGTACACGCGGCTGGCCGCCGAGCACTTCTGCCCCTGATACTCGAACCCGCCGCGGGCGATCGCCACGGCCAGCGACTGCGGGTCGGCCGATGGATGCGCGAGAATGAAGTCCTTGCCCCCCGTCTCGCCCACGATGCGCGGATACGACCGGTAGTGCGACATGTTGGCGCCGATCGTCTGCCACATGCTGTTGAACACCGCCGTGCTGCCGGTGAAGTGCACGCCGGCCAGGTCCGGGTGCGCGAGCGCGATGTCGCTGATCGTCGCCGCGTCGCCCGCCACCAGGTTGATCACCCCCGGCGGCAGTCCCGCCGCCTCCAGGACCTTCAGGATGTAGTGCGCCGAGAGCATCGCCGAGGACGCCGGCTTCCATACCACCGTGTTCCCCATCAGCGCCGGGGACGTCGGCAGGTTGCCGGCGATCGACGAGAAGTTGAACGGCGTCACCGCGTACACGAAGCCCTCGAGCGGCCGGTAGTCGAGCTGGTTCCACATCGTGTGGTTCGACAGCGGCTGCTCGTCGTACAGCTCCTGCGCGTAGTGCGGATTGAACCGCCAGAAATCGATCAGCTCGGCGGCCGCGTCGAACTCCGCCTGGAACGCCGTCTTGGACTGGTTGAGCATCGTCGCCGCGTTCGCCGTGTCGCGCCACGTCGTGGCGAGCAGCTCCGCGGCCCGCAGGAACACCGCGGCCCGGTCCTCCCACGCCCAGTTGGCCCACTCGGCGTGCGCCGACCGCGCCGCCGCGATGGCCTGCTGTACGTGGTCGGGCGTGGCCTTGTGCCAGTCGGCGAGTACGTGTTTGTGGTCGTGCGGCATCACCGCCTGGGCCGTGGCCCCGGTGCGGACCTCGACCCCGCCGATGACCAGCGGGATGTCGATGCGCTCGCCGGCCATCGCGGCCAGCCGCGTCTTGAGCGACGCC
>JBJKPA010000219.1:0-21930 GCA_046706905.1 Gemmatimonadaceae bacterium | reverse complement strand
GTGCTCCAGGTCCCGATCGGCTTCGTGAGCGACCATCTGGAAGTGCTCTACGACATCGACATCGAGGCGAAGGAGAAGGCGGGGGCGTTGGGGATGACGCTGGAGCGCACGCGACTGCCCAATGCGGAGCCGGGGTTCATTCGTGTCCTGGCGGAGATGGTAGGACGGTAGGACAGTAGGACGGTAGGACGGCAAACGGAACGGCGGACTGGCGTCCGCCGTTCGCTTTTTGCTGTCATCAGTTCCCAGCGCTCTACTTGTCGGCGCCGTACTTGCCTGCGCAGTTCTTGCCGGCGCTGTGCTTGTCGGCGCGGGTCTTGCCGGCGCTTCTTGTCCTCACCCTATCCCATACTTCTCCAGGCGGTATCGGAGCGTATCCCGAGACAATCCGAGCAGGCGCGCCGCCTGCGATTTATTCCCGTTCGTCCGATCCAGCGCCTGACTGATGAACTCGCGCTCGATCACCTCGAGATCGAACCCGTCGGCCGGCAGCACGAACGACTTCTCCCGCGCCGCGGTCACGATTCCGCGGAACTCCTCCGGCAGGTCCGACCGCCGGATCGCCGGCCCGTCCTCGAGCAGCAGCACCCGCTCCAGCACGTTCTCCAGCTCCCGCGCATTCCCCGGCCAGTCGTAGGCCTCCAGCGCGGCCAGCGCGTCGGGCGCGATCTCGCGCCGCGTCTGCCCCAGCTCGCGGCACAGCATGTCCACGAAGTGCTCGGCCAGCGGCGCCACGTCCTCCGGCCGTTCGCGGAGCGGCGGGATCATCACCGGCAGCACGTTGAGCCGGTAGAACAGGTCCTCGCGGAAATCGCCCTTGGCCACCGCCTCCTCGAGATCGCGGTTGGTCGCCGTGAGGACGTGCACGTCCACCTCGAGGTTGCGCACGCCGCCCACGCGGCGGAACTCGTGCGTCTCCAGGAAGTGGAGCAGCTTCGCCTGCAGCGGCTTGGCCAGGTCGCCGATCTCGTCGAGGAAGATCGTGCCCTTGTGCGCGATCTCGACCAGCCCGCGCTTCATCTCGCGGGCGTCGGTGTACGCGCCGGCCTCGTGTCCGAACAGCTCGCTCTCCACGAGATGCTCGGGCAGCGCCGCGCAGTTCACGCTCAAAAAGGGCTGCGTGCGCCGCGGTCCCCGCGCGTGGATCGCCCGCGCCACCAGCCCCTTGCCGGTGCCGCTCTCCCCGCGCACGAGCACGTTCACCGTGCTCCCCTTGGCCGACACGCGCGTGATCAGGTCGGCCACGCGCCGCATCGCCGCCGAGCGCCCGATGAGCGTCACGTCGGCGAACTGCCAGCGGTAACCGTCGCGATAGCGGTCGGCGTCGGCCCGCAGCTGCCGCGTGTCCAGCGCCTGCTGGATGAGCAGCAGCAGCTCGGCCAGCGCGATCGGCTTCTCCAGGAAGTGATGGGCGCCCGCGCGCACCGCCGATACCGCCGTCTCGATCTCGCCGTATGCCGTCATCATGATCACCGGCAGCGTGGGATCGAGCGCCTTCACGCGTGACAGGAATTCCATCCCCGATCCGTCGGGGAGCCGGAGGTCGAGCAGCACCAGATCCGCCGGCTCGCGCGCCAGCGCCGCCAGCAGACTCGCGCCGTCGGCCACCTCCTCGGTCTGCATCCCGGCGTCGGCCAGGTGCTCCGACAGCCAGAGGCGGATCAGCATCTCGTCGTCGCAGACGACGACCCGTGGTTTCTTCATGTCGCGAGCGCCTCCAACGGCTGCCCGACCCAGCGTCCGACCGTGCGGATCGGCAGACTCAGCGTGATCGTGGTGCCGGCGTTCACGCGGCTGGCGAGCGTCACCGCGCCGCCGTGCCGCTGGATGATTTCCCGGGTGATGGGCAGCCCGAGCCCGGTGCCCGTGTGGCGCGTCGTGTAGAACGGCCGGAAGACGTACGCCAGGTGCTCGGGCGAGATCCCGCAGCCGGTGTCGGCGATCTCGATCTCCACGTGGCCGTCGGCGTGGC
This sequence comes from Gemmatimonadaceae bacterium, assembly GCA_046706905.1. Lineage (GTDB taxonomy): Bacteria > Gemmatimonadota > Gemmatimonadetes > Gemmatimonadales > Gemmatimonadaceae > JAGWRI01. The sequence goes on along the minus strand of JBJKPA010000219.1, from coordinate 19,958 downwards.
GCGTGGTGACCGTCACGTGCCCGCCGGAGGGCGTGGCCTGCAGGGCGTTCATGATCACGTTCACCAGCGCCTGGTGCAGCATCTCCTCGTCGGCCGGAATGCGCGGCAGCGTGGGATCGAGCCTGACCTCGATGTGCACCGCGCTCCGCGCCGCCGCCGGGCCGGCGAGCCGGATGGCGCGCTCGACGATGTCGTTCAGGTTGAGCGGCGCGAACGTCGGCGTGGCCGGCCGGGCGAACGCCAACAGCTCCTGCAGCGTCTGCTGGATGCGCGTGAGCTGGCGCCCCATCTCGTCGATGATCGGCTCGAGGACCGGGTCGGCCCCCACGCGCCGCCGCACGAGATCGAGCCCGTTCGACACGCCGACCACCGGGTTCCGGATCTCGTGCGCGACGCCGCTCGCCAGCTCGCCCACCGTGGCCAGCTGCGACGCCCGTTCGATCTCGCGCCGGTGCAGCTCCTCCACGCGGGCCGTCGTGTCCGCCAGCGCGGATGCCATTTCATTGAACGACTGGCCCAGCTCGCCGATCTCGTTGTGCTGCGGGATCTCCACCCGCACGCTGAGATCGCCGCGTCCCACCCGCCGCGTGGCGCTCACCAGCCGCTCGAGCGGCGCCACGATGTCCCACGCCACGACCCACGCCGCGGCCACCAACACCGCCACGAACACCGACTCGAAGAGCAGCGACAGCCACCCCAGCCGGCGCAGCTCGCCGAACGCCTCCGCCTCGGGCACCTCGGCCACGAATCGCCAGGGATAGCCGGGCACCGCGAGCATGGTGCCGATCACCGGCATGCCCACGCGGTTGGTGTAGTTCGCCACCGTGCCCGTGGCGTCGGCGAGCAGGGGCGTGGCGAAGGGACGCGTGTAGTCCACGGCTTCGTGCGCGTGCGACACGAACAACGGGCGGCCCGCCGAGTCCAGAATGAAGCTCTCGACGCGGCCGGCGACCTGCTCGGGCACTTCCAGGAAATCCCGCTCCCGGGCCAGCGACACCGAGGCGCCGAGATACGCCACCGGCGTGGGGTCGCTGCCCGACGTCAGCGGCACGGCGAGCTCGAACTCGGGCTCCGGCCCGTGCGGGCCCCGGCGCAGCGAGGTCCAGAGCGTTCCGCCCTGCGACCAGTCGGGAAGCGGCGTCGTGACGAGGAGCGACGAATCCCCCGCCCACGCGATCACCCGGCCGTCGGTCGTGTACAGATCGATCGCGTCGAAGTTCGACAGCTCCCGCTGCTTGCGTTGCAGCAGCTCGCGGATCGCCTCGACCGTGGCCACGGCGTGCATCTCGCCCGCCGGCTTCCCTTCGAACCGCAGCGCACCGGCGGCGAGGAACTGATTGCCGGTGACGATCGCCTGGAGCAGCAGGAGATGGTGATCGATCCGGTCGCGCACGTGCTGCACCTGGACCTCGGTCACGGCCGTGAGGTACCGGTCCACGAGCTGCTCGAGGATCGTCTTCGAACGCTGATAGCCGACGGCGTTCGTGATCAGCAGCGGCACGAGCGAGAACAACAGGAACCAGACCAGCAGCCGGCGGCTCAACCGTCCGCCCCGCTGTCGTCCGAGCTCCCGCATTTTCGCCACCACGCGCTGCGACATCGCCATTGAGTTCCCGGGCTCCGGAGACGCTCGCCGTTCCATAGGGAAGGCAAGAGCGGCGCCGGAACCGCGAATCGCTCCAAGGCGCGGGGCGCCAATGGCTTGGTGCTTTTGCCCCGGCCGGAGCCCTGGGTGAGTTGCCCCAGGATGCCACACCGGATTCCCGGTCATCACGGGGGATTTCACCCAACCCCTGTCGGGTATTTCCGGGAACATTTTGGGCGTAAACCCCTGCGCTATAACGGTTTGCTCTATCGGGCCGTTTGCGGACCCAGAATTGCTCATGCGCCCGGTAGGACGCGGTGCGCCTACGAATGTTTTCGACCACCGCGTGGACACAACGCCGCCGCGCACGGGCGCGGGACGGAGGGGACCTTGAGGAACGGACGTCATCGGGTGGTGCGATTCTCGGCGCTCGCGGTGCTCGCGATGCTGGCCGCCGCCTGCGTGGATAAGAAGCAGGTCGTTTCCCCGAACAACTCGTCGTTCACGACGCCTCCGTCGGCGGCCGAGGGTTTCCTCGGCTACTCCGACACCGTCGCCCGCACCCCGATCTGCGGGAATTGCCACGTCGGCAAGCTCGCCGAGTGGAAGGGCACGGCGCACTCGCACGCCTGGGCGGATCTCCAGGCCAGCGGGCACGCCCAGGCGTCGTGCGAACCGTGCCACACGGTGAACGCCAACGGCAATTTCGTGACCGACACGAGCGTGGGCTGGCTGGGCACGCACAACACGCGCTACCAGGACGTGCAGTGCGAGGCGTGCCACGGCCCGGGGATGACCCACGTGACGAACCCCGACGCCTCGCAGCCGCTGGCGTCGATGCTCGTCGGCGTGGGACTCACGAACGGATGCGGCCAGTGCCACCAGGGCATCAACAATCCGTTCCTCGACGAGTGGTCGCAGTCGGCGCACGGGCTGGTGCCGCACGCCAGCGGACACGCCGGCAGCACGCAGCCCTGCGTCGGGTGCCACACGGGCAACGGCGCGCTGGTCGCCTGGGGGCTCAACCTCGACTACCTCGAGAAGGACAGTCTGGCGGCGACCGGCGGCTACATGCCGATCACCTGCGCCGTGTGCCACGATCCGCACGACGCCACGAACGACAAGCAGCTCCGCTTCCCGATCAACGTGGCGAGCGTGAGCGACAACCTGTGCATGAAGTGCCATCACTATCGCGCCGTGCCCGACCCGACGTCGGGCGGCGGTCCGATGTCGCCGCAGGGCCCGCTCCTCCTCGGCTCCGCCGGCTGGCGGTCGCCGGACTTCGGGCCGGCCGACACGACGATCCGCGGCACGCACGGCTCGTCGGGCAACCCGAACCTGTGTGTCACTTGCCACGTGGCGCCGATGAAGGTCACCGACGCGGCCGGGAACCTCGTGCTCAACTCCTCCGGGCATCTGTTCGTCGCCATTCCGTGCCTCGATTCCCTCGGGCGCCCGACGACGAACGACTCCTGTGACGAATCGCAGCGGAGCTTCGCGGCCTGCACGGCGAGCGGTTGCCATGGCGACCAGGCGGCGGCGCGCTCGGCGTTCGACGTCGCGGAGGCGCGCATCGCGGCGCTGGTGACGGAACTCAACGCGATGGTGGCGCAGGTGCCGTCGTCGGAATTCAGCACGGCGGACAGCGTCACGATCACGGCGGGAGAGGGCGCGAAGTTCAACGCCCGCCTCGGCGCGATGACCGGATCGCCGGTGCACAACCCGTTCCTGATGGAGGAGCTGCTCACCGCCAGCATCCAGCAGCTCGAGAAGACGTACGGGATCAAGCCGACGTCCAACATCACCTTGCAGAACATCCTGCCCGCGGAGGCCGGGCGCCGGTAGCCACCGGCCGCCCCAGCTTCGGGATCGGATAGAGGACTCGCAATGCTTGCGCGGATGACATGGTTGTTGACGGCGGCCGTTGCGGTTACGGCATGTGGGGGACCGCAGCGGCCCGCCGTCGACACCAGTAAGCCCGCCGCGGCGGCCGAGTCGGCCGCGGCCTCCCCGGACACCACGGCGGCGTCCGACACGACGGCGGCGCCGGCCCGTGCGACGTTCGTCGAGGCGGGTTCCGGCCCCAACGCCTTCCGCCACGAGAAGCACCGTGAGCTCAAGTGCCAGCGCTGCCACACGGCGGTGCCCGGGCACTCGATGCACTCGGCGATCGCGTGCACATCGTGCCACGCGCCGGTCCCCGTCACGGGTCCGGTGCCGACGGCCGCGCAGTGCGCGGCCTGCCACCACGCGCAGACGCAGTCGTTCGCCTGCACCACCTGCCACGACGCGAAGTCCCGCGGGGCGCTCGATCTCACGGTGACCTGGCAGCTGTCCGTGTGGCCGCAGCCGCGGCAGCGCACGGTGCACTTCGATCATGCCTGGCACACGAGCCAGGACTGCACGACCTGCCACGTCAACCGACCGGCCATGGTGCCGACCCGCGCGTGCGGCTCCTGCCATCAGCACCACGACGGCAAGGCCGACTGCCGGATCTGCCATCGGTCGCCGCCGCCCGGAGTCCACACGCTGGCGGTGCACAACGGCTGCGCGGGCTCGGGCTGCCATCAGAGCCCGCCGGTCCGCGTCGCCACGCTGTCGCGCAACGAATGCCTTCTCTGCCACGCCGACCGGGTGAATCACGAGCCGGGACGGGCGTGTGCCGAGTGCCACATGCTCCAATCCGGCGGCGCGTCCGCCGCCGGCAAGGAGCCGGAGCCCCGATGATCCGCCGTTTCTCTTTCGTGCTGCTCCTCGGCGCGTGGGCCGCCGTGCCATCGGCGCGCGCCCAGGGTGTGCGCGTGAGCGGCACGACGACCCTGAACTACGTGCAACTGCGCTCCCTCCAGATCGACAGCGTGCTCGCCGCCACGACGACCGGCGACGGGGTGATGCGTGTCGCGCCAGACGGGACCCCGGTGCAGTGCGTCGATCCGTCTCCCTATTGCTACGTGTACGGCAGCGGCGCGGCGATCTCGTCGGCGCCGGCGTTGCAGGACCTCCAGGTGAGCGCGTGGGGGTTCGGACGGGGCATGCGCTTCTACGCCGACCTGCGCGGCCGCGCCGTGGTGGGCGGGAGCAACACGCTCTGGCCGCAGGCCAACGACCACTTCGACGCCCTCGAGGCGTACCTCGAATACGCGCAGCCCAGGTTCCGCGTGCGCGCCGGCCGCCAGTGGGACGTGAGCGGGCTGGCCTTCAACAACTATGACGGCGCCTCGGTCCAGGTGCGCCCGGTGAGTGCGCTCACGCTCGAGGCGTACGGCGGCTGGACGCTGCAGACCGGCCTCGACGAACCGGTGACGAGCGGCGCGCTCGCCGCCGTGGAGCCGTACGCGCCCGACTCGCGCGGCCTGCTGTTCGGGTTCCGCGCGCAGGCGCGCCCGGCGCCGCCGGTGTGGCTGTCGGCCGTGTACGAGCGGAGCACGCCGCAGAGCGGCTCCGGCCTCTACTCCGAACGCCTGGCCGCGGACGGGATGTTCCGCACCGGCCGCCTCACCATGGATCTGGCGGCGCAGGTGGATCTGGCGTCGGCCGAGCTGAACGAGCTGCGCACGCAGCTCGTGTACGCCCCCGGCACGCGGTGGTCCGCGCGGGCCTTCGTGCGGCGGCACCGTCCCTACTTCGACCTGTGGACGATCTGGGGCGCGTTCGGCGCCGTGGGCTTCGTCGAGGGCGGGGCGGGGGCGAGCTGGCGCAGCGCCGACGGCGCGCTGAGCGTCGAGGGCCAGGCGTCGCGCCGGCACTACCTCGACACCGGGGCGGAGGTCGGGTTCGCGCCGCTGCGCTCCAACGGATGGTCGCTCAGCGGCTCGAGCGCGATGCGCCTCTCGCCGGTGTGGGCGCTGAACGCGCAGTACGGACTCGACCTCGGGTTCGGCGCCGCGAAGAGCCAGGGCGGGTTGACGCTGCGCCGCACGCTCCGCGGCGGCAACTCGATCGGCATCACCGGTACGGCCTTCCAGACCGCCGACGAGCTGCTCGTGAACAGCGGCACCGTGGTCGGCCTGGGCGTGAACGGCGTATGGCGGCTGGGCGAGAACAGCAGCGTCTCCGGCTCGCTGGCCGACTACCAGCACGCCGGGCGGGTGCCGAACAGCGGGCCCAACTGGAGCCAGCTCCGGGCGAGCCTGACGTACAACTGGACCGTGGGCGCCGAGCCGGGTCTGCCGCCCGCGGGAGGCAAGTGATGCGCCGCATCGCCGTCGTCTCCTCGCTCCTCCTCGGCGTCGCGGTCACCGTGGCCGCGCGCACCGCGCCGCCGGCGCCGAGCGCCGCGCCGCAGGCCACCGTGCAGGACACGATGCTGCCCTTCCCGCACCGCCGCCACGCGGGATTGTTTCCGCAGTGCACGGTGTGCCACCGCGGGATCACCACGGGCGACTCGGCCACGATCTATCCGAAGTATCAGGCCTGTCTGAACTGCCACGACGGGACCGTGAAGCCGCGCGTGAGCTGGCGGCAGCCGACGCCGCTGGTCACGAACCTCGCCTTCTCGCACGTGCGCCACGAGCAGTCGGTGGACTCGGCGGGGCAGACGATCGCCTGCCTGAGCTGCCACCGCACTCCGGGTGACACCAGCGACATGGCGGTGAGTCCGCCGCAGCCGCAGCGCTGCATCCAGTGCCACGCGCACACGGCGCCGGCGCACATGGATGCCGCGCAGGCGTGCGCCACCTGCCACGTGACGCTCGTGCGGTCACCGCTCTCGGCGGCGCAGGTCGCGGCGATTCCGAAGCCCGCCGACCACGACGCCGCCGGCTGGGTGATGCACCACGCGCCGGCGAGTCCGGCGGCGGCCACGGCGCGGTGCGCCGTCTGCCACGCGCGCGAGAGCTGCGAGCGGTGCCACTTCAACGCGGCGGCCATCCCGGCCATCCAGGCGCTGGAGCCCGATCCGCGGGTGGCGAACCTGGTGCGCGGACGCGCGCCGACCTATCCCAAGCCGGCCAGCCACGACAGCGCCGACTGGCAGTGGAAGCACGGCACGGTGGCCGGCGGGGCCAACGGCCTCGGCACCGCGGTGACCACCTGCAGCGACTGCCACACGCAGTCGAGCTGCCGGACCTGCCACCGCGACGGCACGACGCCCGCGATCGCGGCGCTGCCCGCGCTCAAGGCCGGCACCGCGTACGGCGTGCACGTGCCGCCGCGCACGATCCACACGGCGGGATGGCTCAAGGACCATCCGACGCAGGCCGCGGCCGGCGCCAACTGTGCGGCCTGCCACTCGCGTTCGTTCTGCGTGGACTGCCACCAGGGACAGAAGGCGGTCTACCATCCGCCGAACTTCGTGGCGCAGCACGCGTCGGAGGCGTACAACAACGAGACGCAGTGCACCGCGTGTCACAGCACCGAGACGTTCTGCCGCGCCTGCCATCTGCAGACGGGGCGGGGCACGCGCAGCAAGACGAGCGCCCTGTTCCACAGCGCGCAGCCGCTCTGGCTGCTGAACCACGGGCAGGCGGCGCGCCAGAACCTCGAAGCGTGCGCGGCCTGCCATACCCAGGCGAGCTGCACGCAGTGCCACTCCGCCACCGGCGGCTGGGGCATCAACCCGCACCCGCCGGGCTTCGACGCCAAGCGCGCGGCGGCGAACAATCCGCGCAGCTGTCTGGCCTGCCATGCCAAGGTGCCCGATGAATAGATCGCGAGCGCAGACCCCGATGGTGCGTCCGCGGTGGCGCGGCCTCGCGGCGGTGCTGGCCACCGTCGCGGCGATCGCCGCGCTCCCCGGTGCCGCGCGGGCGCAGGAACCGCCCTCCGCGCAGGCCTGCATCTCGTGCCATCTGAAGCAGAAGGACCCGAAGCTCTCGGCGCCGGCCCGCACGTTCAAGACCGACGTCCACGCGCAGAAGGGGTTCACCTGCCTCGACTGCCACGGCAACGTGACGCACAACGGGGCCGACCCGCGGAACATCACGCCCGGCATCGGCTTCCTCACCAAGCCCGACCGGCGCGACATCCCGGCGATGTGCGGGCGCTGCCACTCCGACGCGGCGTTCATGAAGAAGTACAACCCGATGCTGCGGGTGGACGAGGTGGCGGAATACAAGACGTCGGTCCACGGCAAGCGCCTGCTCCAGCTGGGCGACACGGCCGTCGCGACCTGCATCGATTGCCATCCCGCGCACCGCATCCTGCCGCCGTCCGATCCCGCGTCGTCGGTCTATCCCACGCACGTCGCGGCGACCTGCGGCCGCTGTCACGCCGACTCGGCCCGCATGGCGCCGTACCACATCCCCACCAATCAGGTGAAGCTGTGGACGGCCAGCGTGCACGGCGTCCAGATGCTCCAGAAGGGCGACATCTCGGCGCCGACGTGCAACAACTGCCACGGCAACCACGGCGCCACCCCGCCGGGCGCGGCCGACGTCCCGCACGTCTGCGGCACCTGCCACGCGCAGGTGGCCACGATCTTCGCCGGCAACGGCCACGACAGCATCTTCACGGCCAACAAGCTGCCCGGCTGCGTGACCTGCCACAGCAATCACGACATCATCATCCCCACGGACACGCTGCTCACCAATCGCGCCCACACGGTGTGCGAGCGGTGCCACGCGCCCGGGAGCGCGGACGCCCGGCAGTTCATCGCCATGCGCGCGCTGATCGACTCGTTGAGCGCGGCCCAGGCCAAGAGCCAGGCCGTGCTCAACCAGGCGACGATCCTCGGAATGGACGTGAGCCAGGCGCAGTTCGACCTGAGCAACGTCACCACCGCGCTGACCACGGCCCGCAACGCCATCCATTCGTTCCGGGCCGACTCGGTCGCCAAGCAGATCAAGGTGGGGCTGAAAACCGCCGGCACCACGGCCGCGCAGGGTCAGGCCGCGCTGGCCGAGCACAGCTATCGGCGTCTCGGGCTCGCCATCTCCGTGCCCATCATCCTCCTGCTGGCGGCCGGTCTCTGGCTCCGCCTGCGGATCATCGAGGCCGAGCAGGGCGAGGACGACACCGACTATAGGGAGCACCACTGATGCCTGAGTCTCGATCCGTCGCCCCACTGAGCGGGCACCCCATTTCCCGGAAACGGTTCATCGACTGGCTGCTCGGCACGACCATCGGCGGCCTCCTGATCGCCGTGTTGTATCCGGTGGCCAGCTATCTGGTGCCGCCGCCGGCCGGCGAGTCGTCGGTCAACTCCGTGACGCTCAACGTCAAGCTGGCCGACCTCAAGCCCAATTCCGGCCAGATCTTCAAGTTCGGCAACGAGCCGGGGATCCTGATCCGCACGCCGGGCGGCGACGTCCGCGCGTTCACCGCGGTCTGCACGCACCTCGGCTGCATCGTGCAGTACGACTCGGCGCACCAGGAGATCTGGTGCCCGTGTCACAACGGGCGCTACAGCCTGCAGGGCGCGAACATCTCCGGCCCACCGCCCAAGCCGCTCGCTCCGTACGCCGTGAACGTGCGCGGCGGCGAGATCGTGGTGAGCAAGGAAGGATGACGATGACCGCTCCGGCCGCCGGACGGGGAGCCCGCCTCTGGCAGTGGCTCGACGACCGCCTCGGGATGAGCGGGCTCACGCCGTTCATCGAGAAGAAGCGCGTGCCCGTCCATCGCCACAGCATCTGGTACTTCCTGGGCGGGATGGTGCTCTTCCTGTTCATCCTCCAGGTCTGCACCGGCGTGCTCATGCTGTTCTACTACCGGCCCAGCGCCACCGAGGCGTTCGACTCGGTGCAGTTCATGATGACGCAGGTGAAGTTCGGCTGGCTGGTGCGCTCCATCCACGTGTGGGGCGCCAACCTGATGATCTTCGTCCTGTTCATCCACCTGTTCAGCGTCTGGATTCTCAAGGCCTACCGCTCGCCGCGCGAGCTGACCTGGTTCAGCGGACTGGGCCTGCTCGGCCTCACGCTGGGCCTCGGCTTCACCGGCTACCTGCTGCCCTGGAATACGCTGTCGTACTTCGCCACCCGCGTCGGCACTTCGATGGCGACGGTGATTCCGGTGATCGGTCCGTTCGTGGGCCGCGTGCTGCGAAGCGGCAACGACGTCACGGGCGCCACGCTGACCCGGTTCTACGCGCTGCACACCTCGGTGCTGCCGGGCCTCGTATTCCTGTTCCTCACCGTGCACGTGCTGCTGGTGCAGCTGCACGGGATGAGCGTCCCGCCCGGCGTGGAGCGGAAAACGAAGGGGAAGATTCGCTCGGTGCGCTTCTTCCCCAACTTCCTCCTCCACGACCTGATCGGCTGGCTGCTCGCGCTGGCCACGATCGCCGCCCTGGCGGTGTTCCTCCCCGCCGAGCTGGGCAAGAAGGCGGACATGTTCGCCTCGGCGCCCGCCGGCATCAAGCCGGAGTGGTATTTCATGGCGCCGTATCAGACGCTGAAATACCTGCCGGCCACGGTGTTCGGCATCCCGGGCGATGCATTCGGCGTCATGGTGGGCGGTGTGCTGGGCGTGGCCTTCCTGCTGATCCCGTTCCTCGACAAGCCGCGCGCCGACGGCACCTACCGCCCGATCTGGCGCATCATCGCGTTCGTGGTGCTCGCGTATCTGATCGTCTTCACGTATCTCGGGCTCAAGTCGTGAGACGGTAGGACGGTAGGACGGCGAACGGCGGACGCGTGTCCGCCGTTTTGCGTGGGGCTACGGCTCGACCGTCATTCCGGCCAGCGCTCCCAGCACGGCGTCACGCGCCGGGAGCAGGTCGAGATACTCCAGGGCCTCGTCGAGTTCGCGGAATACCTGCATGGCGCTGGGGTGCTCCTCGCGCAGCAGTTGGTACATGCGCGCGAGGCCGAAGGCGATGTCGGCCGTGGCGACGGTGGCCCGCCGCGCGGTCGGCGCGTACCAGCGGAGCCTGGCCAGCCGGCGGATCGCCTCGCCGTCCACCTCGGAGTCCGGATCCACCGCGCGCACGTCCACGAGCTGCCGGAAGGTCGGGCGGTAGCTCGGGTGGTCGCGCGTGGCGTAGGCCTGATCGATCAACTCGGCGCCGGTGAGCCGCCCGACGGCTTTGGTGAGCACCAACTCGTGTTCCGGGAGGATCAGGAAGTCGATCGGCACCAGCGGCTAGCCTCCGTTTTCCGCGCTCCGCCCCCCGGCGCTACTCCTGCCCGCGCTGCTCGGGCCCGGGGCCCGCTCCTCCCGTCCAGCGCTTCACGGCGAAGAAGATCAACGCCAATCCGCCCAGGAGCAGCACGTACGGCGCGGCATACAGCACCTTGTTGAACCCGTTGGTCGTGGGGTCGAGCAGGATCCACTCTCCGTACTTCGACACGAAGTACGCCTTGACCTGGGCCGGCGTCTTGCCGGCCTTGAGCTGCTCCTTCACGATGTCGCGCATCTGCATCGCCAGCTCGGAGGGGGAGTCCTGGATGGACTCGCCCTGGCACACCGGGCAGCGGAGCTGCGAGGCCACGGCCGCCGTCTTCGCATCGAGCGCCGAGTCGGCGATGGTGAGCGGCGGGGTGGGAAGCGCGGTATCCACGCGCGACTGCTGCGCGGCCACGGCGCGGGGCGCCGCGGTCAGCGCGCCGGCGACGAGCGCGGCGGCGACGAATCTGCCGAACGTCCTCATGGGGCGCCCTTCGTGCCCGGGCGGGCGGCGGGGGACAGTCCGGCGGCGGCCGAGTCCGAGGCGCCGCGCATGCGCGCCGACGGCGGCAGCGCGGCGATCAGCGAATCCACCTCGCGGGTCAGGATCGCGTCGGTCACCGGTCCGGTCTGCTTGTACGCCACGCGGCCGTTGCCGTCGATGAAGTAGGTCTCGGGCACGCCGTAGAGGCCGTAGTTGATCGCCGTGTGCGCGTCGGGGTCGTTCACCGACGGATATTCCTGGCCGCCCATCTCCTGGATCCACTGCAGGGCGGGGGCGGTGCGGTCGTTGTACAGCACGCCCAGGAAGTGCACGGGCTTGTCGGCGTAGCGCTTGGCGAAGTCGCTCAGCGTCCGGTGCTCATCGCGGCACGACAGGCACCACGAGGCGTAGAAGTTGAGCACCACGACCTCGCCGCGGAGGTTCGCCAGGTGCACCGTGTCGCCCACCGGCAGCGCCATCGGCGGATGGCCGGGCGAGAACACCGGGAGCGAGAAATCGGGCGCCATCCGTCCCGGCAACGGGGACGGGATGTTGTTCGGGTCCTTGCCGAAGCCATACGCGAACAGCGCGATGATCGGCACCGCGGCCAGGGCCGCGATCGATGCGCGTTTCCAGTTCATGCCTCCCCCTCACGCGGAACCGGCACGACGACGGCCGGCACGGCCTGGCGCACGGTGGCGGGTGCCGTGCGGCGCCGGCGCTTCGGGAAGATCCCGATGATCGCGCCCAGCACCACCACACCGCCGCCGAACCAGATCCAGGGCACCAGCGGCTGCACGATGAGCTTCACCGTCGCGTGCGATCCGTTCTGGTCGAACGCCATCAGGTTGAAATAGAGGTCCCCGCCGATCGAGCTGATCACCTGCGGCGTGGGCACGGGGGCCGACTGCGTGGGATAGAAGTTCATCCGCGGATCCGCCGTCGCCACCACCTTGCCGTTCTTCACGACCTCCATCGTGGCGCCGATCACCGCCCGCTGCGGCTCCTGGCGCCCCCACACTTCCTTGAGCCGGGCCGTGTGCCCGGCCACGGTGATCGACTGGCCCGGGGCGAGGGTCGCCTCGCGCTCGGCGCGGAACGACTGCGACGCCGCGATGCCCAGCGCCACGAGCAGCACGCCCAGGTGCGCCACGTAGCCGCCGTAGCGGCGGCGGTTGCCGCCGACCAGGCGCGTCAGCGCCGTCACCCAGTTCTCGCCGTGCGCCGAATGGCGCGCCTTCATCCCGATCCAGTACTCGCGGATGTTGGCGAACGCCGCGTAGCCCACGAACGCGTAGGCGAGCACGGCGTACACGTTCCGGGCGCCGGTCACGAGCGCGATCGCCGCCATCACCACGGCGGCCGAAAAGGGCGGCAACAGCTTGCGCTTCATCTCGTCCTTCGTGGCGCTGCCCCAGGGGAGCGCCGGTCCGACGCCCATCAGGAACAACAGCGACACGATGAGCGGCATCGTCATCTTGTTGAAGAACGGCTCGCCCACGCTCACCTTCACCCCGCGCAGCGCCTCGGCGACCAGCGGGTAGAGCGTCCCCACGAGCACCGTGAACATGAAGGCCGTGAGGAACAGGTTGTTGAGCATGAACACCGTCTCGCGCGACACCGGGGAGTCGAAGTGCCCCGTGGAGTGCAGCTTGTCGGAGATGCCGGCCACCATGATCAGCGCCGCCACCAGCACGACGGCGATGAAGGCCAGGAAGTAGTAGCCGATCGGCCCCTCGGTGAACGCGTGCACCGACGACAGGATGCCCGAGCGCGTGAGGAACGTGCCCAGGATCGTGAGCACGAACGTGCCCACCATCAGGTTCAGGTTCCACAGCTTGAGCATCCCGCGCCGCTCCTGCACCATCGCCGAATGGAGGAACGCCGTGGCCACCAGCCAGGGCATGAACGAGGCGTTCTCGACGGGGTCCCAGGCCCAGTAGCCGCCCCAGCCCAGCACCTCGTACGACCACCACATGCCGGCGATGATCGCCGCCGAGAGGAAACCCCAGGCGACGATCAGGTAGGGGCGCGTGATCTTGATCCAGTCGTCGGACATCACCTCGCCCGAGAACATCGCGCCGACCGCGAACGCGAACGGCACCGACATCCCGACGTAGCCCAGATAGAGGAGCGGCGGATGCACCGCCATCAGGATGTGGTTCTGGAGCAGCGGATTCGGGCCCGGGCCGTCGGCCGGCACCGGGAACACCGGCTTGAACGGATTGGCCGGGCCGACGAGCAGGATCGCGAAGAAGAGCGCGATCACGAGCAGCGTCACCGACGCCCAGGGCACGAGGTTGCCCGAGCGCTTGCGGTTGAGCCAGACGACGGCCGTCGAGTAGGCGCCCAGCACCCAGCCCCAGAAGAGGATCGATCCCTCGAGCGCGCCCCAGAGCGAGATCACCGTGTAGAACATCGGCGTCTCACGGCTGCCGACCTGGGCCACGTACGAGATCGAGAAATCGTGCGTGACCAGGGCGTAGATCATCGCCCCGGTGGCCAGCGAGACGAGCACGAAGTTGGCGTACACCGTGCCGAAGGCGATCTGCACCCAGTCCTGGCGCTGCATGCGGATGCCGAGCGTGCCGATCACGGCGCCGGCGAACACCACGGCGACCGAGATCAGCAGCGCATCGTGCGCGAGCATCCCGGTCATGACGCGCCTCCCTTGATCAGCGTCTTGTACATCTCCTCCGGCTTCTCACCCGGTTTGGGCGGGTGGTACTCGTTGGAGTGCTTGACCATCAGGTTCGTGGCCTGGAAGACGCCGGCGCGCTCGAACTTGCCCTCGACCACGACGCCCATCCCGGGCTGGAACATCTGCGGCGGCGCGCCGGTGGAATGCACGGCCACCGTGTCGCTGTCGTCGGTCACCCGGAAGCGCAGATCGAGCGTCTTCTCGTCCCACTTCACCGAGCCGGGCACGACCATCCCGCCCAGCCGGACGGGCACGTCGTAGCCGTTCGCGCCCTTGGCCACGAGCTCCGAGGGCGTCAGGAAGAAGACCACGTTCTTGTTGAGGCCGCCGTACAGCAGCCAGCCGAAGGTCGCGAGGAGAATCACCGCGACGAGAATGCCCCAGTTTCGCTTGCTCATGCTCCTTCTCCCTCACCGGGCGCGTGGCCCGTGACCCGCTCGTATTCGGCGCGCGACCGCTGCAGCGCCCGATGCGTGTACGCCAGATACCCCAGTACCACCACCCACGTGATGACGTACGCCGAGATGACGAACGCCCAATTGGATGCCTGCATCAGTCCAGCCCTCCCAGCGCCGCCGCCTGCGCCGCGTGCTCCGCGGCCCGCGCCACGGCCGCCGCCTCGTAACGCCGCCGGATGAAGTACACCATCAGCAGCACGAACGCCCCGAAATTCGCGAACAGCCCCAGCCAGTATACCTTCGCCAGCGTCTGCAGGCTGGACGGCATCTGGTGCAGCGTCCGCCACCAGGTGACGGACATCCACACGATCGGGAGGTTCAGCGCGCCGAGGATCCCCACGGCCGCGCTCCACTGCCCGCGCCGCTGCGGATCCTCCACGAACGAGCGCAGCGCGAGATAGCCCACGAACACGAGGAACGTCACGAGCGTGGACGTCAACCGCGCGTCCCAGGCCCACCAGACGCCCCACGCGGGACGTCCCCAGATCATGCCGAGCCCCAGCGTCAGTCCGGCGAAGATGGTCCCCACCTCGGCCGCCGAGGCGGCGAGCAGGTCGTCCTCCTCGCGCCCCTTCCACAGGAACCGGAGGCTCAGCACGAAGACCATGATGAAACACAGGAACATCACCCACGCCGCCGGGACGTGGACGTACATGATCTTCTCGAGCTGCCCCATGTTGGCGTCGGGGGGCGACGTCAGGAAGGCGAACAGCTCGGTCGCGATCAGCACGGCGAACGCGATGATCCCGAACAGCGACCAGCGCCCGGCACGCGGGGCCTCGATCGTGTGTGCGCTAGCGGTCATGGAAGAGTCCTCAAACCTCGATCACGTATTCGAACGCCCACAACGTGGCGACGGTGAAAATCACATCGTAGGCGGCGAGCATCTTCACCCACGCGCCCGCCTCGTTCAACAGGTTGCCGTTGAGCAATGCCTTGGAGGCCGAGATCGCGGCCAGCAGCACCGGCACCAGCATCGGGAACAGCAGCAACGGGAGCAAGACCTCGCGCGCCCGGCTGCGACTCGCCATCGCCGCGTAGAAGGTGCCCAGCACCACCAGCCCCACCGCCCCCAGCACGAACACGCCGATCAGCGCCGGCCACGCCGGGGGGATGTTGACCTGGAAGAGCGCGATCCCCACCGCGACCACGATCACCAGCATCAGCCCCACGAAGATCGAATTGGCCAGCAGCTTGCCGACGTAGATCACCCAGCGCGGCCCGGGATACTGCAGCAGCTGGTCGAGCGCGCCGCTCTCCAGCTCCACCTGGTACGACCGGTTGAACGCCAGCACGCCGGAGAACAGCGCGGCCAGCCAGAGCGCGCCCGGCGCCGCGTCGCGCAGCGCCTGCGCGTCGGGCCCCAGCGCGAAGCCGAACAGCACGAGAATCGTCACGCCCAGCGCGACGACGCTGTTGAACCCCGCCTTGGAGCGCCGCTCGGTGGTCAGATCCTTCCACGCGATCGCGCGCACGCGCCGGACGTCGTCGCGAAAGGCCATCAGCGCCGGCCTCCCGCCTGGGCCGTAGCCAACCCGCCCGGCACGACCCGCACGCGCGGCACCGGGGCCGGCCCGGTGGCGCCCACCCGGCCGTTCTCGATCGTGATCGTGCGGTCCAGCATCCCCGCCGCGGGCGCGAGCTCGTGCAGCACGATCAGCGCCGCGCCGCCCGCCTGTCCCGCCTCGGTGATGATGTCGTTCATGAGCGCGATCCCCGCCGCGTCCAGATTGGCGTACGGCTCGTCGAGAAACAGCACGCGCGCGTGACGGAGCAGCAGCCGCGCCAACCCCAACCGGCGCTGCATCCCCGCCGAAAATCCGCGCACCCGCTCGTTGATCACGTGTCCCAATCCCACCCGCTCCAACGCGGCGTCGAGATTCGTTCCCGCGGGCTGCCCCAGCATCTCCGCCGCGAAGCGGAGGTTCTCCCGCGCCGTCAGATCGTCGTAGTGCCCCGGCATGTGAGCCAGGAAGCCGAGCTCCGTGCGGACCGCGTCGGTCTCCTTCACCACGTCGTGGCCGTAGATCCGCGCCGTGCCCGCACTCGGCTTGAGCAGCGTGCCGAAGATGCGGAGGAGCGTGGTCTTGCCGCACCCGTTCGGGCCGAGCAACCCGACGATCTCACCGGGCTCGACCTCCAGCGTCACCCCCCGCAGCACCCACCGTGCCCCGAACCGGCGCGCAATACCCTGGGCCTGGATGGCCAGCTCGGACTGATCGATCACCATATGCGGGAAGTGTGATTTTGCGGTGCGACGACTGCGCTCAGGCTAAGAGAGCGACCATCCGGGCACCATCGGCAAGCGCCCGAGAGGGTGTCGGGGAATCACTTACACACGGCGCCCGCCGGCGTCGGACTCTAATGAAACTACCGTAGGGCGGGCGGGATGGTAGATCGGGGCGTCGGTAAGACGGTAGGACGGTAGGACAGTAGGACGGTAGGACGGGAAGACGGTAGGACGGTAGGACCGGAAGACGGTAAGACGGTAGGACCGGAAGACGGTAAGACGGAGAGATGAGGACCCCGCTGGACGACGCGATCGCGGTCGAGCCGCCCCAGGGCCTGGCGCCCAAGGCTCAACCACCCAAATGCATGCGCGCCGTCAACCGTGCGTCCACCTAATAACCTTGACATTGCATGGACAACAGCACATCGTTCTGCCATGCCTGGTACCGACATTTCCGACAAACCCCAGCACCCCATCGGCGTTGCCGCCGAGCGAACCGGACTGACCCCCGACGTGCTCCGCGTCTGGGAACGCCGCTACGGTGCGGTGTCGCCCCGGCGGTCCGGGGGCCGCCAGCGGCTCTATTCCGATCAGGACATCGAACGGCTGCGCCTCCTGCGCCTGGCGACTCTCCCGGGGCGGGGCATCTCCCAGGTGGTCAAGCTCTCGACCGAGGAGTTGGCCGCGCTGGTCGAGGAGGACACCTCGGCGCGCTCGCGCGTGGGACAGCACGAGCCGGGCGCGTCGCCGCTGGACGAGGCGGTGGACAAGTCGCTTGCCCTGGTTCGCGAGCTCGACGCGGTGGGACTCGAGTGGCTGCTCCGGAGGCTGGCCGCGGGGCTGGGCCTCGTGCCCTTCATCGAGACGGTGGCCGCGCCGCTGCTCCGCCGGGTGGGCGACGAGTGGCACGCCGGCCGGATGACGACCGGCCAGGAGCATCTCACGACGTCGCTCGTGCGGCGGGTGGTGTCGGCGGCGATTCCGACGATGGACGCACCAGCGGACGCCCCACGCCTCGTGGTCGCGACGCCGGCGGGGGAGCGCCACGAAGTGGGGGCCCTGTTCGTCGCGGCCGCGGCGGTCGCCGACGGCTGGCGCGTGAGCTACCTGGGCGCCGACCTCCCGGTGCGCGAGATCGCGTACGTGGCGGAGGGCACCGGAGCGCGCGGCGTGGCCCTGAGCGTGGCGGCGCCGCGCGAACCCGGCCCGATCGTCGACGAGATCCGCGCCCTGCGCCGGGAGCTGCCGGCGGAACAGTTTCTGATCGTGGGCGGCACGGGAGCGGCGGGAATCGCGGCGCCACTGCGCGCGGCCGGCGTGCTGGTGG
The DNA here is from genome assembly GCA_046706905.1 of Gemmatimonadaceae bacterium. Taxonomy (GTDB): domain Bacteria; phylum Gemmatimonadota; class Gemmatimonadetes; order Gemmatimonadales; family Gemmatimonadaceae; genus JAGWRI01. The sequence goes on along the minus strand of JBJKPA010000219.1, from coordinate 2,125 downwards.
CCGAGCGGCTGACGGACCTGCGCGGGCTCAGGGCGTAAGCGCGGCCCCGACTAGCTCCCGCGCAGCAGCAGGGCGAGCGCCAGCACGTAGCCGATGATGATGACCATGCTGCTCGGCTCGAGCAGGGCCAGCCGTCCCTGCGACCGATACACCAGCGCCGCGGTGCCGACCGCCATCAGCGCCACCGCCGCCATGGCGGAGATGGCGTGCATGGGGCTCACCATGCCGAGCACGGGCGGGCCGGGTTGCACGGCGTCGAGGATCGCGAAGATCGTCATGTTGAACGCGTTGCTGCCGAACAGATTGCCCACCGCCATGTCGTAGGCCCGCATCCGCACGGCGGCCAGCGAGGTCACGAGCTCGGGAAGCGAGGTCGCCAGCCCCACCATCCAGGTGCCCACGAAGGTCGCCCCGATCCCGGTGACGACGGCCACCTCCTCGGCCGAGCGGGCGAAGAGCGGCGCGGCGAGCAGCATGACCGCGGCGCCGACCACGAAGAGGAGCACCGCACGGCGCAGCGACGGCTGGGATTCGGCGGCCGGCTCGTGGTCCCGGGCCTCCTTCTCCCTGGCGCCGCCGGACATCTCCTCGGTCATCGCCGCCTCGCGGGCTAGTGCGCTGCGCCGGAACACGGCGCGCGAACCCACGAGATAAACCACGACGAGGAGAAACGACCCGGGTCCGAGGCCGAGGTAGGTGCGCGTGGGGTGGACGAGGATGATGATCGCGGCGATGCAGGTCAGGATGATGGCGACCGACGCGTAGAGCGCGTGGTCCAGCGTGGCCTTGCGGAAGAGGCCGCTTCCGGGCGGGAGCAGGTTGACGATCGCGAGGATGAGCATGTTGGCCATGCTGCTGCCGAACACGTCGCCCACGGCGAGGTCGGGGGCGTGGATGCGCACCGCGGCGATGTCGGTGCTCACCTCGGGGAGCGAGGTGGCGAGGGCGAGGAACACCGACCCGATCCAGATGCCGCCCAGGTTGGTGCGAGCGGCGATCGCGTCGCCGCTGCGCGCCAGCACGGTGCCGGCGGCCACGATGAGCAGCGCCGAGAGCAGCGCGGTGGCGGCGACCGAGGTTATCGGAGCCATGGGAGCCTCCGGCGCAGCCACTTGTCGAGCTCGCCGCCGGCGATCACGGCGAGCCCCACGAGGAGGATCGCGCCCCACTGGCCGCCGCTCAGCGGCACCGTGCGGAGCATGCGCTGCAGGAAGGGCGTGTAGATCGCGGCCACGTGCGCAACGGTCACGGCGACCGTGCTCACGAGCAGGAACGGGTTCGTCCACGGCGGCGTGGCGAACGCCGACCGGTCCAGCGACCGGCAGTTGAACACGTGGTAGAACTGGAAGACGACCATCTGCGTGAGGGCCACGGTGCGGGCCAGGGCGAGGTCGCCGGTCGTGCGGAGCGTCCACCAGAACATCGCGAACGTGCCGGCGGTGAGCACCAGCCCCACGGCGCCGAGACGCGCGAACAACGGCCCGGTGAGCGCGCCCTCGCCGCGGGGGCGGGGGCACGCGGCGAGCAGCTCCGGCTCGCCCTTCTCGAACGCCAGCGCCATGACCTCGAGGCTGTCGGTCACGAGGTTGATCCAGAGGATCTGCGCCGCGACCAGCGGCAGCGGCCACCCGGCGGCCATGGCCAGCAGGATGACGGCGATCTCGGCCACCGCCGTGGAGAGCAGGAAGAAGGTCGCCTTGCGGATGTTGGCGAACACGACGCGCCCCTGCTCGATGGCGGCGGTGATGGTGGCGAAGTTGTCGTCGGCGAGCACGAGGTCGGCCGCCTCCCGCGCCACGTCCGAGCCGCTTTCCCCCATCGCGATGCCCAGGTGCGCGGCGCGCAGCGCGGGGGCGTCGTTCACGCCGTCGCCGGTCACGGCCACCACCTCGCCGGCGGCCTTGAGCACCTCCACGATGCGCAGTTTGTGCTCGGGCGCGACGCGCGCGTACACGTTCACCTCGCCCAGGGCGTGCGACAGCGCGTCATCGGTGAGGCCGTCGAGCTCGCGGCCGCTCAGCACGGCATCGCCCAGGCCGAGGCGGCGCCCGATCACGCGCGCCGTGTCGGCGTGGTCGCCGGTGATCATGAGGACGCGCACGCCGGCGGTGCGCGCGGCCTGCAC
>JBJKPA010000218.1:0-13884 GCA_046706905.1 Gemmatimonadaceae bacterium | reverse complement strand
ACCGTGGACGCCTCGGCGATCTACCTGCACGACGTCACCGTCAGCGGCGCCGTGCACGACGTCTTCTTCGTCACGACGACGTACGGCAAGACCCTCGCCGTGGACGCGAACGACGGCACGATCCTCTGGGAGTACACGCCGGCGAGCTACGCGCAGCTCGCCGGGAGCTACCAGATCACCACCGCGACCCCGGTCGCCGATCCCGGACGCGCGTTCATCTATGCCGCGTCCCCCGACGGCATGGTCCAGAAGCTCGCCGTGAGCGACGGCCACGTCGTGTGGCGCACGTCCATCACCAAACTGCCCGCGCGCGAGAAGATCGCCTCGCCGCTCAACTTCTATCACGGCCACGTCATCGCCGCGACCGGCGGGTACATCGGCGACACTCCGCCGTACCAGGGCCACGTCGCGATCCTCGACGCCGCGTCGGGCGCCCTGCTCCACGTGTGGAACGCCCTGTGCAGCAGCCGGCAGGGGCTCATCGACCCGGCCTCCTGCCCGGAGAGCGACGCCGCCATCTGGGGGCGGGCCGGCGTCGTGATCGACACGACCGCGGGCAGCCTGTACTTCACCACCGGCAACGGGACCTGGGACGGCATCGTGAACTGGGGCGACGCCGTGATCGAGCTGGATTCGACCGCCACACAGATGCTGGGCAACTACACGCCCAGCAACACCGCCACGCTCAACGTCACCGACGCCGACCTCGGCTCGACGTCGCCCGTGCTGCTCGGCGGCGGCCTCGTGGCCCAGGGCGGCAAGGACGACGTCATCCGGCTGTTGAACTGGACGGCGATGCGCGGCGCGACGCCGCACAAGGGCGGCGCGGCGCAGACTGTCCCCACGCCGTCGGGGGCGCGGCTGTTCACGGCGCCGGCCGTGCTGTCCCGGAGCGACACGACCTGGATGTTCGCCGCCGACGGCGGCGGGACCACGGCGTGGACCGTGGCGGGCGGGCGGCTCGTGCAGGCCTGGCACACCGGCTACGCGGGCACGAGCCCCGTGGTGGCCGACGGGATGCTGTTCGTCTACGATCCCGGCGGCGGACTCCGCGTGTACGACGCGACCAGCGGAAACCAGGTCGCGACGCTCGCCTGCGGCGGCGGGCACTGGAACAGCCCGATCGTGGTGGACGGCCGCATCGCGCTCCCCGAGGGAAACGCCAACTCCCACGCGACCACCGGCGTGCTCGACATCTGGCGATGACTGGCCGGCGGGCATCAAGAATTCTGGAACTGCAGATGATCCGGACGACTGCCGGATGAAACTGGTACCACAATGAAGCGAAAGAATATGGGGGCTTCGGCGCGGAGATCTTCCCGCCACAGCCCCCTATTCATGCAGTTGCAGTTGCAGTACCCGTCTCGTCCGGACCATCCGGATCATCTGCAGTTCCCCCTGTTCTTGATGCCCGCGCAGCGCGTTGCGCCAGCCGCCGCGAATCGGGGCGGTTCGCGGGAAAAGCCCTGACAGGCTGGCGGCGCTTTCCCGACGGCGGGCCGGTGGGGCGTCTCCCAAGATGGGGGCGCGAATCGCCGACACCGCCAGCGAGTTACTCCATGCCCATTCCCGACCCGTTCCTCGACCGCGAGCCCATTTCCCGCGACACCCTCGGCCGTCCGATCAGCCGCCGCACCTGGCTCGGCGTGACCGTCGCGCTGGCCGGGACCGCCGTGGCCACCAACCTCGCCGCCTACCGCCGCCACGGCCCGCACGCCCCGAGGGGCTCCGTGGCGACAGTATATGCGAACCCTGATTGCGGCTGCTGCGGGGAATGGGCCAAGCACCTCGAGGCCGACGGGTACAAGGTGTTCATGAGCCGCGTTCCCGACGTGACGCCGCTCAAGCAGCAGTACGGCGTGCCGGAAGAGCTCTGGTCGTGCCACACCGCGCTCATCGACGGCTACGTCATCGAGGGCCATGTGCCCGCCGACCTGATCGACAAGCTCCGCAAGGAGCGGCTACCGGTCGTGGGACTGGCCGTGCCCGGCATGCCCGCCGGCGCCCCCGGCATGGAGGGCCCGCCGCCGCAGCCCTATCAGGTTATCGCCTTCGTGAAAGCCGGCACGCGGTCCGTGTTCGCGCAGCGCTGATCCGCGGCGTCCCCCGACATGCCCGCCCGTGGAGGCGCGGGCATGCGGGGGCCGACGCGCGACTAGCCGAACAGCGAGAACACCCGTCCGGCGACGGATGATCCGCTGGCCAGCGCAGCCACGCCGACGGACAGCATCGCGACCGCGGCCAGCGTCACCGGCGCGATGCCGCTGAGCGACAGGATGCCCAGCACGACCGCGCCGGCGCCGATCAGGAACTCACCGCCGCTCGCCATGTACATCGTGTCCGTTCCGCGCTGCAACTCGCGCTCGCGCATCCGCCACGCCGCTTCGAGCCGCGCCGCCGCGGCGCTCATCATGATCAGCGCGCCGCCCAGGACGATGGACGAAACGCCGAGCAGCGCCGTGGAATTCACGGCGAGCAGGGCGAGCACCCCCAGCACCACGCCGCCCAATCCGGCGAACGCGGCCAGACCCATGCCGCCGGCCACCTCCTCGCGGCCGCGGCGGGTCGAGCCGCCACTCATCAGCCTGCGGTAGCGGGCGGCGATCGCCGCCCCGCCCCCGAGCACCGCGAAAACGGCGGCCATTCTCGCCACCGACGCGAGCGCCGACCGGGCCAGCCCGATCAAACCCACGATACCCAGCACCACCGCCGCTCCTCCCGCGATCCCCTGCGTCACCGAACCGCTCTCGACATCGTACACGCTCGTGTTGCTGTACTGCTCCCGGGCTTGCTCCCAGCTCTCGCGGCCAACCGATGGCTGCGCTTCGTTCAAGCGCTCGTCCATACGCGGCGGTCCGTTCGTGCGAATTCCGGTCATGTTCAGCCCCCTCGTGTCCATTCGAGTGCAGAGGGCGGCGTCCACGCGTTCGGGTACACGCCGTCCCGGCGGCGTGCGGCGGCACCGGTCTTTCGGGGGCCTGCTCAGCTGAGAGCAGCGGCTCTCGAAGCGAAATCCACATGGGAGCGCGTGCGCGGCACGGAGGTCGGCGCCTGTCAAATCGTGCGGCGCCCCCACGGGTGGTCAACGGTGTCGTCGCCACGCATCCATCGCGTCGGCGATGCGACCCGGCCCCCGCGCATATCTGAGGGTACACGAATCGGGGCGCGGAGTTCACCCCCCGGGCGATTCTATGCGGGATCTTCGGACGGCGCGCCGTTCCGGCTCGCGCCGAAGCGGGCATCAAGAAGAAGTTGAACTGCAGACGATACGGACGGGGCGGACGAGACCGACCGGCAATGGGGGGCTTGAAGGGAAGACTCGGCACGCCAGGCGGGCCGAGTCCGACCCTGAAGCCCCCAAGTCATGTCCGTCTCGTCCGAATCGCCCGCCTCGTCTGGTCCATCACTTCGGTTCCTGATGCCCGTCCGGCGCGAGATCGCGGAACAGCGTGTCCCCCTTCACGAACCACGACACGCCGAACGCCCACAACGCCAGCGTCTCGAAGCCGAACACCACCGGGTACGCATCGCGCTGCGCCTCGGTGAGCACCAGGTGCGACACCGCGATCGCCACGATGCACCCGACTATGAACCATCCGCACACCCGATAGATCCGGTTCCGGATCACCTTCCGCCCGGCGGGCGCCACGCCCGGCGCGGTCTTCGTGAACAGGAACACGGAGAAGAATGCCAGCGTGAGAAAGAGCAGCGTCGCGCTGGCGAAGTGTACCGTGGCCTCGAGCGGGGTGCCGCTGTTCGGAAAGAGCGCCACCCCGAGCGCGCAGACGCACGCCACGTTCCCCGCCCGGTTGTCCAGCCGGTCGTAGCCGTGGTACGTGAACAGGAACCAGCCGATCGTGAACAGGATCCCCACGAACGCGTCGCGCGTGCGCAGGGAGTAGTAATCGCTGATCGAGGGCTCGACGTGCACGCCGCCGAGCAGGAAGAACCCCCAGACGGCGACCACCACGGGCAGCCCGATGCCCAGCACGCCGACCACCCGGCGCAGCGTGCGGTAGGAGACGATCGCGTTCTCCGCGCTTCCGAACAACCGTTCCAGGATCTTCACGCCCACCTCCGTGTGCGTGGGGTTGCCCCCGTGCCGAGCAGGCGGGCATCAAGAACGAAGAAGCAGAACTGCAGACGATACGGACGCGGCGGACGAGACGGACTGGGAATAGGGGGCTTGAACGGAAGGCTCGGCGCGGCAGGCGAGCCGAGTCCGACCCCGTAGCCCCCACGTCATGTCCGTCTCGTCCGGATCATCCGCATCGTCAGGTCCAGACCCTCCGTTCCTGATGCCCGGCCCGCCACATCCGGTCGGCCCGGCGCCGGGCCGGCCAGTGGCGAAAAAGGGACCTCGTCGGTAGGATATAGCCCTTCACCCCCCGGGGGACCACCGACATGTCCACCATGCCACACCGGCGCCGCATCGCCGGGCCGCTCCTCGTCGCGCTCGTTTCCGCCGGCCTCGCCGCCGGCCGCGCCGGAGCCCAGGCCCCCGCGAAGAAGGACTACACGCCCGCCGACGTCAAATTCATGCAGGGAATGATCGTCCACCACGCACAGGCCGTGGTGATGTCCAACTGGGCCGAGAGCCACGGCGCGCGGCCCGATCTGCTCATCCTCTGCAAGCGCATCGCGCTCTCGCAGTACGATGAGATCCAGCTCATGCAGCACTGGCTCGAGGCGCGCGGCCTCTCGGCGCCCGACCCGCTGCACATGAACACGCCGCACACCGGGCCGGTGGTGGATCCGAGCCCGATGCACATGCCGGGCATGGACATGGGCAAACCGCCCATGATGATGTCGGGGATGCTCACCCCCGCCGAGATGAACGCGCTGGATGCCGCGCGCGGCATCGCGTTCGACAGCCTCTATCTCGTGGGCATGATGAAGCACCACCAGGGCGCCGTCGACATGGTCGCCGCCCTGTTCGCCACGCCCGGCGGCGGCCAGCAGTCCGAGCTGTTCGGCTTCGCCACCGACATCGATGCCAGCCAGCGCGTCGAGATCGCCCGCATGCGCGCCATGTTGCAGACCCTCCACCATTCCACCAACCCCACGCGATGACCCCTCACCCCGCCACCCCCCGCCGGCGTCCCGTCCGGGCCCTCTGGACGCTCGCCCTCCTTGCTGCGCCGCTGGCCCTCGCCTCGACCGCCCGCGGCCAGTCCGACACCACCGATCCCCGCGCCCACCTCAAGGCCGGCCTCTACGACGCCGGCGTCGCCGCCAGGGGCATGGCGCTCGTCGCCCACCGCAACAAGCCCGACGTCTTCCACCCCGACGATCCCGGCGGGCTCACGTACGCGAACTCGGATCTCGCGTTCGGCGGCCACTACCTCTACCAGGGCAACTTCAGCGGCGTCCAGGTGTGGGACATCGCCGATCCGGCGAACCCGGCGATGGCCGCCGTCGTGCAGTGCTTCACCGAGCAGGGCGACGTCTCGGTGTACGGCCACCTCCTGTTCGTGTCGGCCGAGAACACCGGCAGCCGCCTCGACTGCGGCTCGCAGGGCGTCGAGCAGACGGTGAGCAAGGAGCGGATGATCGGCATCCGCATCTTCGACATCACCGACCCGACGCACCCGAAGCAGGTCGCCGACGTGCAGACCTGCCGCGGCTCGCACACGCACACCGTGGTGCCCGATCCCACCGACAAGACCGTCGTCTACATCTACGTGTCCGGGCTGGCGGGCGTCCGCCCGCGCGCCGAGATGGCGAGCTGCGAGATCGGCGACATCACCGACCCGAATTCGGCGCTCTTCCGGATCGAGGTCATCCGCGTGCCGCTGGCGCATCCCGAGCAGGCGAAGATCGTCAGCTCGGCGCGCATCTTCGGTGACCTCACCGCGCCGCCCACCCACGGGCTGGCGTACGCCGACACCGCCAACGGTGCCGGCCGCCGCGGTGGACGCCGCTTCACCCCGCGCGTGCCCCCCGGCACCTCGTCCGCCGATTCGGCGACGATCGTGCGCCTGTTCGGTTCGTGGATGGCGGCGCGCCGCGCCGACCCGAAGGCCGAGGCCGCGCTGCGCGATTCGCTCGACCAGCTCGGCATGAAGCTGCCCGAGCCCATGCCACGCGGACTCGGCGGCCCGTCGCAGTGCCACGACATCACGGTGTACCCGGCGGCCGGACTGGCCGGCGGCGCCTGCTCCGGCTACGGCCTGCTGCTGAACATCCGGAACCCGCTGCACCCGGTGCGCCTGGCCGCGGTGGCCGATTCCAACTTCTCCTTCTGGCATTCGGCCACGTTCAGCAACGACGGCTCGACGCTGCTCTTCTCCGACGAGTGGGGCGGCGGCACGCAGGCCAAGTGCCGCGCCACCGATCCGATCGACTGGGGTGCCGACGCCATCTTCTCCGTGAATCACGGCAAGCTGACGCATCGCGGCTACTACAAGATGCCGGCGGCGCAGACGATCTACGAGAATTGCGTGGCGCACAACGGCGGGCTCGTGCCGGTGCCGGGGCGCGACATCATGTCGCAGGCGTGGTACCAGGGCGGCGTGTCCGTATTCGACTTCACCGATCCGGCGCACCCGAAGGAGATCGCGTACTTCGACCGCGGGCCGAACGACTCGACCAAGCTCGTGCTCGGCGGCTTCTGGTCGGCGTACTGGTACAACGGCTACATCTACGGATCGGAGATCGCGCGCGGGCTCGACGTCTTCAAGCTCACCCCGACGGCCGATCTGACGCAGAACGAGATCGACGCGGCCAATCTGGTGCATTTCGAGCTGCTCAATGTGCAGGACCAGCCGAAACTGGTCTGGCCCGCCGCCTTCCCGGTGGCCCGCGCGTATCTCGATCAGCTCGCGCGCGACGACGGCCTCGCCGCCGACCGGATCAATGCGATCCGCGACGCCCTGGCCGATGCGGAGGGAATGATGGGGGCGAAGCGGACGGCGGCGCTGACCAAGCTGGCCCGCGAGCTGGTGGCCGATGCGAAGGCGTCGAGCGATGCACGGCGGGTGAAGCTGTTGGAGGAGTGCGTACGGGGGATAGCGAGAAAAGCGTGACCCCACCCCAACGGAAGGCTGAGAGCCGGTAGCTGACGGCTCTCAGCCGTCGGCAGCGACATCATGACCCCCCTCTACGCATCCGACCGGTAGAGGGGGGTCCTTTGTGCAGTTGTGGCTGTCACCTCACGGCTGATAGCTCACGGCTTTCAGCCTTCTGTTGTCGGTCGCGCCGTTCTCATCGATCGAACCAATACGCAACCTTCACCAGAAACGTATTCACCGGATGCAACCGGAACATATTCGTCACATCCCCGCCCAGATTCGCGTTGCCCTGCTCCCCCAGATACCCCTGCCGCCCCTCGTTCCACACGACGTACAGCGTCGAGCCCGGCCGGTACTCCCACCGGAACACCAGATTCGACTCGAACTGCTTGAAGTTGAATCCGCCCGGATCGCCCGTCACCGACGGATCGTCGAACGGCGCATAGCGGGCGTCGTAGCTCGCCGCCCGCGGCGTGGCCGAGAGCTGCCGCACGTCGCTGTACGTCCCCTTGGAGACGAACGGCTGCATGTAGGCCTGCAGGGACACGTTCGGCGTGAACGTGTAGTTGATCCGCACGGTCGCCGAAACCGTGGTCTGATTCAGGTGCGCGAAGGTGTAGTGCGTGCCCGCCGAATCGGTGTAATTGCCGTACCACTGGTTGTCGGCCACGTTGCGCGACCACTGGAGGGCGAGCGACGAGCTGAACCGCGCCCCCGCCTTGTAGTCGACCTGGGGCCCCGCGCTCCACTGCGAGTTCCGGCCCGCGTCGCCGGTGAAGTAGTTGATGCTCAGGCTCGGCACCACCGCGCGCCGGTCGTCGCCGCTGACGTACAGCCAGGGCGCGATGTACGGATCCTGCCGGATCGCCGGCCCGCCGCGGGCGCCCCGGTCGTCGTATGTCGTGCCGAGCTGGCCGAACGTCGAGCCGAGGTTCCACGACCAGTTGTTGCGAGTCGTGATGTGCAGATTGGTGTTGTAGGCGGCCTCCAGCGGCAGCCCCATCGTGGTCCAGTACTGCCACCAGTTGTTGTTCCACTGCAGACTGTTGTACAGCGCGCGCTGGTGCCGGTCGAAGAACCCGACCCACGTGCTCCACGACTGCTCGTCGGCGCGGCGCAGGTAGCCCATGTCGTTGACCTCGAACCCCGCCGAGCGGCGCTGGTACGCGGTCTGGAACATCAGGTGCCGGCCCGCGACCTTGCCGAACAGCAGCTCCTCGGCGCTGCCGTTCAGCGCCGTGGCGTTGGAGTCGAGCGGGAGCGACGCGTCGGGCCGCTGGTAGTAGTGCACGGCGTCGGTCTGCAGCGCGAGGATCGCGGCCCGGCTGCCCTGGACCATGCTGCGGTCCAGGGACCCGGAGATCTGATACGTGTTGTTCAGGAACCGGTGGCGGAAGTCCAGGCCCGCCGCGTAAGCGCCCGAGGCGAGATACGGCGCCGACCACTGGTCGTTGCGGCGGTTCACGGCCGTGACGATCGCGCCGATCGTCGTCGCGCCCTGCCGCAGATCCTGCGTCACGCGCGCCACGGCGAAGTTGGTCGTCGGCTCGAAGGTCGTGTCGGCCGGCCCGGTCGCGCGCTGCGTCGTGGCGTCGAGCACGCCCAGCGTGAGCCCGTTCCGGAACCGGCCCATGAGCTTGGCCGCGCCGAGGATCGTCGTCGGCATCTGCGGCACCGTGTCGCCGTAGGTGCCCGCGAGCTGCGGCGTCCGGCCGATGCGGCGGCTGTAATACAGCCCCTCGTTGTTGCAGTTCACGGCGCTGCAGTCCACGTTGAACTGAAACAGCCCGCGCCCGGCCACGAAGAACGGCCGCTGCTCCTGGAAGAACGACTCGTACGCCGAGAGGTTGAGCACCGCGGGATCGGCCTCGACCTCGCCGAAGTCGGGGTTGAACGTCGCGTCGAGCGTGAGGTTCGACGCCACGCGATACTTCACGTCGCCGCCCACGTTCACGTCCGACCGCGTGGCGAACCGATTGCCCACGATCTGCGCCCCGCCCTTGGACAGCAGGTAGGGCACGGCCTCGAGGCGCCGCGGTGCGTCGAGCCCGTCGAGGCCGGTCAGCGTGCCGAACTGCGACACCATGCCGGCCTTCGACTGGTCGAACATCGGCCAGCTCACGCGCTCGTTGAAGCGGTAGATGTCGCGGTCGATCGCGATGCCGAAGGTGTGGTCCCGGGCCGTGCTGTAGCGGAGCTGCGACAGCGGAATGCGGAACTCCGCCGTCCAGCCCAGCGAGTCGATGCGCGTCGCCACGTCCCACACCCCGTTCCACGCCAGGTCCTCGCTGCCGTCGTTGTAGATCGCCTGGTCCATCTTCACGCCGGCGGCGTTGACCCAGAACTCGTAGCCCGTGCGCCGGTCGTGGTACGAATCGAGCAGGATCCCGATCATGTCCGACGGCGTCTGGGTGTCGCGCCGCTCGAGGATCCGGATGATGCGCCCGGGATGCGGATCGTAGGCGCGCACGAAGACGTACAGGTTCGCGGCGTCGTAGGCGATCTTCGCCACGGTGCGGAACCGCGGTGCCTTGCCCTCGGTCGGGCTCCACTCGAGGAACTGCGTGATGGGCGGGGTCTCGCGCCAGATCGGGTCGTCGCCCTTTCCGTCGATGATCGGCGGGATCGTGGCCCGCACGGCGACCGCGGAGCTGGCGGTCGGCATCGGAACCGCGTACCCGGACCGCGGGATGTGAACCGACGCCGTGTCCGACGGTCCGTTGTGTTGGCGGCTGAGCGCGGCGACGAGTGCTGCAACGGCGAGCATCGCGTGATTCCCGTAGAGTGTCGACTGACAACTGCGTGCGAACAGCAGTTGAGACAGGGTACGGGGGCGATTGGTTGGAAAGTTTCAGGAACGGCGGGGAGAAACGCGAAACGGCGCACGTACATGAAGCGCCGACAAATGACGCGCCGACAAAAACAGCGCCGACAAGAACGGCGCTGACAAGAACTGCGCCGGCAAGGACGGCGCTGGGAACGGATTACGGCAACCAGCGCGTGCCGACTCACCGACACACCGACTCACCGACTCACCGACTCACCGACACACCGACTCACCGACTCACCGACTCACCGACTCACCGACACACCGACTCACCGACTCACTGACTCACCGACTCACCGACTCACCAAAAGAACGGAATCATCCGCTTCCGCCCGCGCATGAACGACGCGTATCGATCTCCCAACGCCGCCACCAGCGCCCGTTCCTCGACGTTCATCCGATACGTGTACACGAGCAGCGAACCGGCGGCGAGCACGAGCACGCTGGCCCAGTTCCCCATCACGACGCCGATGCCGACGTTCATCAGCGTCCCCGCCGTGTACGACGGATGGCGGACGTACCGGTACGCGCCTCGCGTCACGACCTCCTGATCCGCATGCGCGCGCACGTCACCGGTGAACGACGCGCCCAGCATGCGCCAGCAGTGGCGCCGCAGCAACGCCCCGGCGATCAGCATCGCGAGCCCCACCCAGTAGGCCGCCGGCTCCCACGCCGCCGGGAAGCGCCACACGCGGACCCACGCCAGCGCGACCGCCACGACGAACGCGGCGTTCATCCCCATCGAGATGACCCGCACCGACCCGGCATCCGGCGAGTCCGGCGCGCGCGCCGCACGCCCCGCCCGACGCACGATCGCGAACTCCGGGATGAACGCCCAGAGAAAGACCGCCCAGAATACCACCCCGTACGGGATGAAATGCAGCATCGGCTCCACGAACACCTCGGCGAGCGCGCAACAGAACCTACGGACGGCGACGGCCCGGAGTTCCGCCGCCCCCCAGACCCCGCTCTTGACGCGCCGGCTCCGCCGTCCTATACTGAACCATATGGTTCAGTATTCAGCGACGCTCGATACCGCCTTCGCCGCACTCTCGGACCCCACGCGGCGCGGCATCCTCGCCCGGCTCGGCAAGTCCGACGCCGCGATCTCCGACCTCGCGCACCGCTTCGACATGACCCTCACCGGCATGAAGAAGCACGTGCGCGTGCTCGAGGACGCGGGGCTCGTGGCCACGAAGAAGGTCGGGCGCGAACGGCGGTGCACGCTGGGCCCGCGCACGCTCGCCGAGGCGACGGCGTGGATCGACGACTACCGGCGGACCGTCGAGGCCCGTCTCGACCGGCTCGAGGCGTTCCTCGAGCGCACGAAGGAGGGGGAGGACGCATGACGGCAGCGGATGCGAAGGGCGCGGCGCGCAAGGCGACGGTGACGGTGGTGGGCGAGCGCGAGGTGCGCCTCGAGCGCATCTTCGACGCCACGCGCGAGCGCGTGTGGAAGGCGATGACCGAACCGGCGCTCATCGCGCAGTGGTGGGGTCGCGGGCACCGGCTCGACGTCGAGACCTACGAGCTGCGCCGCGGCGGGCACTGGCGGTTCGTCGAGCACACCGATCACGGCGCGTTCGGATTCGAGGGGCGGTTCAGCGAGATCGTCCCCCCGGAGCGGATCGTCCAGACCTTCGAGTGGGACGGCATGCCCGGACGGCCGTGCGTCACCACGATCACCCTGGAGGATCTCGGCGACGGCCGCACCCGCATGGTGAACTTCTCGCTCTTCTACCTGGTCGAGGAGCGCGACGGGATGCTCGGCTCCGGCATGGAGGAGGGCGCCAACCAGAGCTACGAGATGCTGGACCGGGTGCTGGCGAAGATGGCGTGAGGGCTCCCGCGTGGAGCCGGGGACTAGTTCCCCGGCTCCACCAGGAACTGCTCGTACTTGCCGTCGTCGGTCGTGTACGTGGACAGGATCACCCTGGCCCCGTCCGCGAAATCCACCGCGAACGCGCGAAAGCGCATCCCGCCGCGCAGATTCGTGCGCGTCTGGCGCAGCGACTTGATCGCGCCCAGGTCGCCGAGGCTGGACTGGTAGTCGCCGATCGCCTGCCGGTCGAAGTAGAAGTTGGCGTTCGCGGTGAACTGGGCCCGGTCGATGCTCCCCTGCTGGAGGCCGACGAGCGTCTTGCGCGCCAGCGCCTCGGCCTTGGCCGTCGCTTCGGGCGTCGAGGCCTGCGTGGGCGCCGGCGGCACGAGGATCTGGCCGATCGCGGCCCCGATCATCCCGGCCGCCGGACTCGCCTCCTGATTGGTCAGCACCGCGATCGCGATCTTGTCGCCCGGCAGCACGGCGTTGTACGACACGAAGCCGCCCACCTCGCCGCCGTGCGAGACCATGCGGTGGCCGTTCAGCGCGCCGATCGTGAGCCCCAGCCCGTAGTTGTTGTACAGCCCGTCCTTGAGGCGCGTGGGCGCCGGCGGCACGAGGATCTGGCCGATCGCGGCCCCGATCATCCCCGCCGCCGGACTCGCCTCCTGATTGGTCAGCACCGCGATCGCGATCTTGTCGCCCGGCAGCACGGCGTTGTAGGACACGAAGCCGCCCACCTCGCCGCCGTGCGACACCATGCGGTGCCCGTTCAGCGCGCCGATCGTGAGCCCCAGCCCGTAGTTGTTGTACAGCCCATCCTTGAGGCGCGTCGGCGCCTCCATCTCGGCGTACGACGCGGGCGAGAGCAGCGACTCGTTCATCATCGAGATGTCCCACGTGAGCAGGTCGCCCACCGGCATCGCGATCTCGGCGTCGGCCTGGTACCAGCCCGGCGCCTCGAGAATGGCCGGGCGCAGGGGCCCGAGAGCATGGCGGAAATAACCCGTGGGCTCGAGCTGGTCGCGCTGCGTGTCGAGGTCGATGGTGTGCGACAGCCCCACCGGGTCGAGCACATTCGCCTTGAGGAACTGCCAGAACGGCTCGCCGGCCACCTTCTGCACGATGAGCCCGACGATGTTGAAGTTGGTATTGCTGTACTGGTATTGGGTGCCCGGCGCGAAGTCGAGCGGCTTGGTGGCCCATTCCTGCACGATCTGCTCGGCCGACGACGGGTGCGTCCACGCGGGAATCGTGTAGTCCTGCGGCGCGTAGTCCTCGTAGCCCGAGGTGTGCGACATGAGATTGCGCAGCGTGACCTGGCTGGCGTCGGTCAACTCCGGGAACCACTTCGACACCGGGTCGTCGATCGAGAGCTTCCCCTCCTGCTGCAGCAGCATCACGGCGGCCACGGTGAACTGCTTGCTGATCGAGCCGATGGCGTAGTGCATGGCCGGGGTCGCGAGCCTGCGCGGCGACATCCGCGCGTTCCCGAACGCCTCGACGTACACGACCTTGCCGCCGCGCACGATGCCGACGGAGGCGCTGGGCACCCCGGTGCGCTGCATGACGTTGGTGACCGCGGCCCGGACCTGGGCCGAGAGGCCGGCGGGGAGAGTGTCGATCTGCTGCGCAAGGGCGGCGGGCGCGGCGAGGAGCGTCAGCGCGGCGGCGAGCCGCGCGGAACGAACGGTGCGGAAGAGCGACCGGAGCATGAACGGGTTCTCCACGAGCGGCGTACGGTTCGGGGGCCCAGCCGGCGGCGGGGTTCCCGGGAAACTACGCTCGTGGGGCGCCCGCTGGCGAGTCTAGACCATCGGCGTGAGCACCATGGCCTCGATCGTCGGGCGCTCCCCGACGGCGTCGATCGCCGAGATCCGCCCACCGGCAAACGTGACGCGGAACACGAGCAGCATGCGCCCGTTGACCACGATGTGAACCCCCACCTCGCCGTCCACGAGCCCCGGCACGGCCCCGCGCGCACGTCCCTTGAACTCAGCGGCCACTTCGGCTGCCCCGCGCAACTCGGCGGGACCGCCCATCCGCACCGCCTGCGCGTCGCAGCGCACCACTACGTTCGGATCGAGCACCGCGACGAGGCCCTCGATGTCCCCCGCCTTGGACGCGGCGAGGAAGGCGCGCACGATCTCCGCCCTCCGCGCCAGGTCGGCGGCGCGATGCGCACCCGCTCCGCGCACGCGCCGACGCGCGCGGCTCGCGAG